>NZ_JBIQNC010000071.1:1557-6090 GCF_044462705.1 Xenophilus sp. | reverse complement strand
CCACCAGGCCGGCGAGAAGAACGAGGGTGCGCATGGCGATGCTCCTGTCGACGTTGGGGGCATGCGGCCCCGGGCGGCGGCGCAAGGCGCATCATCGCGCTTCGCACGCCGAAGGCCAAGGCCCCCGGGAGCGTCCCGGGGCCCCGCCGCCCGGCCTCCTAGAATCGAACGCCCCATGGGAAGGACGTCGATGCTGTATCCGGAACTCTTCAGGCAACTCGAATCCGTGCGCTGGCACATGGACCGGGACATCCCCTGGCAGGACTTCGATGCCGGCCTGCTCACCGACGAGCAGGCGCAGACCATCAAGATGAACGCCATCACCGAGTGGTCGGCGCTGCCCGCCACCGAGATGTTCCTGCGCGACAACCGGCACGACAGCGATTTCTCCGCCTTCATGTCGATCTGGTTCTTCGAGGAGCAGAAGCACTCGCTGGTGCTGATGGAGTACCTCAAGCGCTTCCGCCCCGACCTGGCGCCCACCGAGGAGGAACTGCACGACGTGCGCTTCGACTTCGACCCGGCGCCGCCGCTGGAGACGCTGATGCTGCACTTCTGCGGCGAGATCCGGCTGAACCACTGGTACCGCCGCGCGTCCGAGTGGCACACCGAGCCGGTCATCAAGCACATCTACACCACGCTCAGCCAGGACGAGGCGCGCCACGGCGGCGCCTACCTGCGCTACATGAAGCGGGCGATGGAGAAGTTCGGCGACGAGGCGCGCGCCGCCTTCGCCAAGGTCGGCGTGCTGATGGCCAGCGCGCGCCGCACCGCGCAGGCGCTGCACCCGACCAACCTGCACGTGAACAAGGCGCTGTTCCCGCGCGACACCATCCAGAGCCGCATGCCCGACCCGGACTGGCTGGAGCGCTGGCTCGACACCCAGATCAAGTTCGACGCCGCCTGGGAGGGCAAGGTGGGCGAGCGCATCCTGCACAACCTGAGCCGGCTGCTGGGCCACAGCTTCAAGACGGTGCAGGAGCTCAACCGCTACCGCAAGGAACTGGCGGCCCGGCTCGGCCCGCAGCCCGAATACCAGGGCGCCTGAGGCGGCGCGGGCCGCCTTGTCACATCGGGCGGCCGCCGTCCGTCTTGACGTCATGGACGCCGCCACCGCCACCTTCGCCCGCCACCGCCCGCGCCTGAAGGGCATCGCCTACCGCATGCTCGGCTCCGTCGCCGAGGCCGAGGACGTGGTGCAGGACGCTTGGCTGCGCTGGCACGCCTCGGCCGGGCAGCCGCCTGACAACGCCGAGGCCTGGCTGGTCACCGTGACCACGCGCCTGGCCATCGACCGCCTGCGCGCGGCCCAGGTCCAGCGCGAGCACTACGTCGGCACGTGGCTGCCCGAGCCCGTGGTGGAGGCCGCCCGGGAAGACGGGCCGCCGACCCCCGAAGAACTGGTCGAGCGCGCCGACAGCCTGTCGGTGGCCTTCCTCGCCGTGCTGGAGCGGCTGGCGCCCGACGCGCGGGCCGCCTTCCTGCTGCGCGAGGTGTTCGAGGTGGACTACGCCGAGATCGCCGCCACGCTCGGCCGCAGCGAGGCCGCCTGCCGCCAGCTGGTGCACCGCGCCAAGGCGGCGGTGCAGGAGGAGCGCCCGCGCTTCGCCGTGCCGCGCGAGCGCCACCTGGCGCTGCTGCACAGCTTCGCCGAGGCGGCGGCCAAGGGCGACCTGCACGGCCTGAAGGCGCTGCTGGCCGAGGACGTGGCGCTGATCGGCGACGGCGGCGGCAAGGTGCCTTCCTTCGGCCGGCCGCTGGTGGGCGGCCAGCGGGTGGCGCAGGTGTACTTCGCGGTGGCGCGGCGCCACCCGGGCGCGCTGCGCGTCGAGGTGGCGCAGGTCAACGGCGCACCCGGCCTGCTGCGCTGGGTGGACGGCGTGCTGGAGTCCGTGCAGTCCTTCGAATGGGAGAACGGGCGCATCGTGCGCATCCATTCGCAGCGCAACCCGGACAAGCTGGCGCGCGTGGCGGCCGCGCGGGCTGCTGCTGCCTGACCTCGGCCCTCAGGCCCGCATCAGCGCCTCGATCTCGTCGCCCCGGACCGGCACGCCGCGGGTGATCAGCTCGCAGCCGGTCTCGGTGACGACGGCGTCGTCCTCGATGCGGATGCCGATGTCGTGAAACGGCTTCGGCACGTCGTCGGCCGCGCGCACGTAGATGCCGGGCTCGATGGTCAGCACCATGCCGGGCTGCAGGATGCGGCTGGGCCGGTTCTTGATGATCTCGCCCGAGAGCGGGTCCTTGCGCTCGCTGACCTCGCCCACCTGCGAGGGTTCGACGTAGCTGCCGCAGTCGTGCACGTCCATGCCCAGCCAGTGGCCGGTGCGGTGCATGTAGAAGCGGAAATACGCGCGCTGCTCGATCACGTCGTCGACGCTGCCGACCTTGTTCGCATCCAGCAGGCCCAGGTCGAGCATGCCCTGCGCCAGCACCTTCACCGTCGCGTCGTGCGGGTCGTTGAAGCGTGCACCGGCCTTCGTCGCCGCCACGGCCGCCTCCTGGCTGGCCAGCACCAGGTCGTACAGCGCGCGCTGCGGGCCGCTGAAGCGGCCGTCAGCCGGGAAGGTGCGGGTGATGTCGCTGGCGTAGCCGTCCAGCTCGCAGCCGGCGTCGATCAGCACCAGTTCGCCCGCGCGCACCGGCGCGGCGTCGGCGCGGTAGTGCAGCACGCAGGCATTCGCGCCGGCGGCCACGATGGAGCCGTAGGCCGGGAACTGCGAGGCGCCGAGGCGGAACTCGTGCAGCAGCTCGGCGTCGAGGTGGTACTCGCGCACGTCCTGGCCGGCGCGCAGCATGCGGGCGCTGGTCTGCATGGCGCGCACGTGGGCGCGGGCGCTGATGTCGGCGGCGCGGCGCATGGTGTCCAGCTCGTGCGCGTCCTTGATCAGGCGCATCTCGTCCAGCGGGCCGCACAGGTCGCGCTGCTGCTCGGGGCAGAGGGCGCCGAAGCGCACGCGCGCGCGTACCTTCTGCAGCCAGCCGTCCACGCGCGATTCCAGGCCCGCATGCGTGGCGAAGGGGAACCACACCGTCTCGCGGTTCTCCAGCAGCCGGGGCAGGCGCGTGTCCAGCTCGGCGACGGAGAAGGCCTCGTCGACGCCCAGCACGCCCGGCGCGGCCTCGGGCCCGAGCCGGTAGCCGTCCCAGATCTCGCGCTCCAGGTCCTTGGGCGCGCAGAAGAGGGTGGAGCGCCCGCTGCCGTCCAGCACCAGCCAGGCGTTGGGTTCGGTGAAGCCGGTGAGGTAGTAGAAGTAGCTGTCGTGCCGGAACGGGAAGTCGTTGTCGCGGTTGCGCTGGCGCTCGGGCGCGGTGGGCACGATGGCGATGCCGCCGGCGCCGAGCTGCGCGGCCAGGCGCGCGCGGCGGGCGGCATAGGGGGAGGAAGGGGTGTCGCTGCGGCTCATGGGGTGGCGTTCAACTGGGCGAGGCGTTCCGGCGTGCCGACGTCGGTCCAGCGGCCGGCGTACAACTCGGCGCTGACCAGGCCATTGTCCATCGCGGCGCGCAGCAGCGGTGCCAGCGGGGCCTTCACGCCCTGCGGGTTGCCCGGCGCAATGTCGCAGTACGGCGGCGCGAACAGGGCGCTGCGGTACAGGCCGATGGTGGAGAAGGTGAAGCGCGGCACGTCCGCGCCGGCCGGCGCGTTCAGGGCCCGGCCGTCGGGGCCGATGCCGAAGTCGCCCTTCGGGTTGTGCGGCGGGTTGGGCACCAGCCACAGGTGGGCGAGGGCGCCGCCGGCGGCGAAGCGGTCCGCCGCGTCCTGCGTGAAGCGGAAGTCCGGCGCGAACACGTCGCCGGCCGCGACCCAGAAGACGTCCTCCAGCAACGGCAGCGCGCGCACGATGCCGCCAGCCGTCTCCAGCGCGTCGCCGAAGTCGCGGCCTTCCTCGGAGTAGGCGATCGCCATGTCGCCGTGCCGGTTGCCGAAGCGCGCGGGGATCTGCTCGCCCAGCCAGGCCGTGTTGACCACCAGCCGCGTGAAGCCGCCGGCCGCCAGCGCCTCCATCGGCCACTGCATCAGCGGCTTTCCGTGCACGGGCAGCAGCGGCTTGGGGCAGGTGTCGGTGAGCGGGCGCATGCGCTCGCCGCGGCCGGCGGCCAGCACCATGGCGCAGGCGCGCGGGCCGGATGCAGAGAGTGCGGTCGGCGTCATGAGGCGGCGGCGATCGCGCGGCCGCGCTGCAGCGCCTGGCGGTCGGCGGCCGCCGGCTCGAACAGGGCCAGGAGGCCGTCGAGAACGCGCTGCGCCTTGGCCGAATGGTCGCCGCCGAAGTTGCACACGTACACGTCGAGCGTGACGACGCGGCGCTCCGGCCAGGTGTGGACGCACAGGTGCGACTCGGCCAGCAGCACGGTGGCGGTCACGCCGCCCGGACCGGCGTCCGTGTCGGGGAAGCGGTGAAAGAGCTGGCCGACCGATTGCAGCCCGGCTGCCTGGACGGCGGCCACGCAGCGCACGCCCAGGGCCTGCGCATCGGTCAGCCAGCGCGTGTCGCACTGGCAGTCGTGGAGGTCGGCGGTGAGGTGCAG
>NZ_JBIQNC010000071.1:0-1457 GCF_044462705.1 Xenophilus sp. | reverse complement strand
CGCTGAAGTGCGACACCTGCCCGAGGTAGCTGCCGTCGCTCTGCCGCGTGGCCTGGCCCTCGCGGATCCACAGCATGCGCTGCTCGTCGTAGTACCACAGCGGGATCGAGGCTTCGCCCCGGTCCACGCGGCTGACGCCGGGGTAGACCAGCGTGGCCGGCTGGCTGAGCTGCAGCGGGTTGCCGGCCGGGTCGGTCAGCGTCGCCTCGATCACGCCCACCGTCTGCAGGTGGTAGGCGGCACCGCTGTCCTCGCCGCGGTAGGGCTGCAGGAAGGCGTCCACGCCGGCGGCGGTGGTGGGGTTGCGGTAGGCCGCGGCCAGATGCACCGGCCCGTCGTAGGGATTGCCGTTGGCGTCCTGGATGCCGGCGGCCGGGATGTCGATCACGGCGCCGTTGACGACGGCGACCACCCCGCCGGCCGCCTCGAAGGTGCGCTGCACGTCCACCGGCTGGAGCGTCACGTCCAGGGTGGTGGTTTGTCCCTGGGCGCGCGGCGCTTCCTTGGCCATCGTCAGGTGCCCCCTGGACTTGACGAGGACCGTGGCCGGCGCCTGCGCGTCGGCGATGGCCAGGCGGTAGCGGCCCTCGGCGTCGGTGCGTGCCGCGGCGCCGCCCGCGCTCACCGCGGCGTCCGCCACCGGCGCGCCGCCGGCGGGCACCTGGCCGGTGAGCACCGTCTCCTGATTGGAGGGATGGGTCGGGGTGGTGGGAGTGGTGGGGGTGGTGGGCGGACTGGACGTGTCGCCCGTGGTGGGGCCCGTGGGCGTGCCCGCGATCGGAAGGAAGCCGCTGCCGCCGCCCCCTCCGCCTCCTCCGCAGCCTGCGAGCAGGCTCAATCCCAGCGCGCATGCCAGCGCGCGAATTCTTGTTCGCATATGCAACTCCCTGAAGTGACAGCTCGGTTTTTGTAAGCGGAAGAATAGATGAGCGCCCGGCGCCGTGTCCAGCGCGGTTGCGCCCGGTCCGCCGTGTGGCGATACCCCGCCGGCTAAAATCGAGGGCTTTCCCTCACCCCAACCCCCCGAAAGCCTCTCTCCGATGGCCAACCACGCCTTGATGGCCAACGCGATCCGCGCGCTGGCGATGGACGCCGTACAACAAGCCAATTCCGGCCACCCCGGCGCCCCGATGGGCATGGCCGACATGGCGGTGGCCCTGTGGGGCGAGCACCTCCGGCACAACCCGGCCAACCCGCACTGGGCCGACCGCGACCGCTTCGTGCTCTCCAACGGCCACGCCTCGATGCTGGTCTACGCGCTGCTGCACCTGACGGGCTACGCGCTGCCGATCGAGGAGCTGAAGAACTTCCGCCAACTGCACAGCAAGACGGCCGGCCACCCTGAGGTGGGCATCACCCCCGGTGTGGAAACCACCACCGGCCCGCTGGGCCAGGGCATCACCAACGCGGTGGGCTTCGCGCTGGCCGAGAAGCTGCTGGCCGCCGAGTTCAACCGC
>NZ_JBIQNC010000070.1:3621-20947 GCF_044462705.1 Xenophilus sp. | reverse complement strand
CCCCCTCAAGGGGGCGCACCCGGCGGCCCGGCAAAGCCGGTTCCGCGGGTGCACTCGCATGGCCTGCTCCGCGGCCGTCCGAACCGTCGCTGGCGTCGCCTTGCTTCGTTCGGCCTCAACCTGGCGACAACTGAGCACACAAGGAGACTGAAAGTGAACGAAACCTTCGACCTGATCGTGGTCGGCTCCGGCGCGGCCGGGCTGACCTGCGCCATCACCGCCCGCAAGCGCGGGCTCGACGTCGTGGTGCTGGAGAAGGAGCCGGTGTTCGGCGGCACCACCGCCCTGTCGGGCGGCGTGCTGTGGATCCCCATGGGCCCGCACGGCCGCCAGCAGAACCCGGCCGACACGCGCGAGGCGGTGCGCACCTACCTCATGCACGAGAGCGGGCGCTTCTACGACCAGGCCGCCGCCGATGCGCTGATCGATAAGGGCTCGGAGATGGTCGAGTTCCTGCAGCGCGAGACGCAGATGCAGTTCGTGCCCACGCTCTACCCCGACTACCACTGCGACGCCCCCGGCGGCGCGCAGGTGGGCCGCTCCATCCTGGCCGCGCCCTACGACATCCGCGGGCTGGGCCCGGACATGGCGCGCCTGAAGCCGCCGCTGGAGACCATCACCTTCATCGGGATGATGTTCAACTCGTCCAACGCGGACCTGAAGCACTTCTTCCGCGCGACCAAGTCGCTCACCTCCTTCCTGTACGTCGCCAGGCGCCTGGCCACGCACGTGAAGGAGCTGCTGCTCTACCGGCGCGGCGTGCAGGTGACCAGCGGCAACGCGCTGGCCGCGCGGCTGGCGCGCTCGGCGCTGGACCTGGGCATTCCCATTGAGACCTCGACGCCGGTGCGCCAGCTGGTCGTCGAGGGCGGCCGCGTGGTCGGCGTGCAGGTCGAAGGGCCGGACGGCGTGCGGCGTCTGCACGCGCGCCACGGCGTGGTGCTGGCCTGCGGCGGCTTCCCGCACGACCTCAAGCGCATCGCCCAGGCCTATCCGCACGTGGCGCGCGGCGGCGAGCACCTGTCGCCCACGCCCGTGAGCAACACCGGCGACGGCCTGGCGCTGGCCGAGTCCGCCGGCGGCGTGGCCGACATCCGCTATGCCGACAGCGCGGCCTGGATGCCGGTCTCGCGCGTGCCCCTGGGCAACGGCCGCGAGGGCGTCTTCCCGCACCTGCTCGACCGCTACAAGCCCGGCGTGATCGGCGTGCTGAAGAACGGCCGGCGTTTCACCAACGAGTCGGAGTCGTACCACGACGTGGGCGCCGCCCTGGTGCGCGCCTGCGAGGGCGAGAAGGAAACGGTCATGTGGCTGGTCTGCGACAAGGCCTGCCTGGCGAAGTACGGCCTGGGCTACGTCAAGCCCGCGCCGATGCCGCTGGGCCCGCACCTGCGCAGCGGCTACCTGCTGCGCGGCGCCACGCTGGCCGAGCTGGCGCGCAACGCCGGCATCGACCCGGCCGGCCTGGAGGCCACCGTGCGCGCCTACAACGAGCATGCCGTGCGCGGCGAGGACCCGGCCTTCGGCCGCGGCAAGAGCGCCTTCAACCGCTACCTGGCCGACCCCGAGCACGGCCCCAACCCCTGCGTGGCGCCCGTGCAGCAAGGCCCCTTCTACGCCGTGCGCGTGGTGATGGGCGACCTGGGCACCTTCGATGGCCTGCAGACCGGCCTGACGGGCGAGGTGCTGCGCCGCGACGGCTCCGCCATCGCCGGCCTGTACGCGGTGGGCAACGACCGCGCCAGCATGATGGGCGGCAGCTATCCTGGGGCCGGCATCACGCACGGGCCGAACATGGTGTTCGCCTACGTGACCGGCCAGCACATCGCCGACCGGGCCGCTGCCGCGCCCGCCATCCGCCCCGAGCAAGGAGTCCCCGCATGACCGTCATCGCCACCGCCCCCGCCCGTCCCTGGGTGGACCACCGCGTCTACACCATCGCGCTGCGCAAGATGCCCGAGTTCCTGCAGGTGTTCAACGAGCTGGCCATGCCGGTGCTGCTGGAGACGCTGGGCCACCCGCTGGGCTTCTGGACCAGCGTGGTCGGGCCGCAGAACCAATTCACCCACCTGTGGGCCTACGAGGACCTGGCCGACTACGAGCGCCGCTGCCGGGCGCGCGACACGCACCCGGACTTCCCCAAGTACCTGGCCGCGTCCGGCCACCTGATCACGGCGCAGGAGACGCAGCTGATCCGCGCCGCCGCCATGCCGGCCTGGGTGGCGCCTTAAGCGGCCATCAGCGCGCGCAGCGCCGGCGTGACCTCGGGCGTGACGCCGAACCACGCCGCGAAGCCCGGCCGGGCCTGGCTCAGCAGCATGCCCAGGCCGTCGGCGGCCGGGTTGCCGCGCGAGCGTGCGGCCGCCAGCAGCGGCGTCTCCAGCGGCGTGTAGACCACGTCGGACACCATGGCCGTGCGCGGCAGGCGCGCCAGCGACAGTTCCAGCGGCGGCTTGCCCTGCATGCCCTGGCTGGTGGTGTTGACCAGCAGCGCCGCATCGTCCAGCAAAGCCTCGCGTTCGGACCAGTCGTGCACCGTCGCCACCGGCCCCAGGCTGGCCGCGAGCGCCTCGGCTCTGGCGCGCGTGCGGTTGGCGATGCGCAGCGCCGGCACGCCCTGCGCCACCAGCGCGGCGCCCACCGCGCGCGCCGCGCCGCCGGCGCCCAGCATCACGGCCGGGCCGGTGTCGGCGCGCCAGCCGGGGTGCGCGTCGCGCAGGCCCTGCAGCCAGCCCTCGCCGTCGGTGTTGCGGCCGAGCAGACGGCCGTCGGGCAGCACGACGATGGTGTTGACGGCGCCGATCAGCCGCGCCATCGGCTCCACCTCGTCCAGGTGCGCCATCACCGCCACCTTGTGCGGGATGGTCACGTTGCAGCCGGCGAAACCCAGCGCGCGCAGGCCGCGCACGGCCTCGCCCAGCCGCTCGGGCGGCACCGGCAGCGGCACGTACGCGCCCGCCAGGCCATGTTCGGCCAGCCAGTGGCCGTGCAGCCGCGGCGAGCGCGAATGCGCCACCGGCCAGCCCATGATGCCGGCCAGGCGGAACGTTGCGGTATCGCTCATGCCGCGTCCTCCGCAGCGGTGAAGTGGGCCGCGTCCATCACGCGCAGCGGCTCGGCCACGCGCGGCGCGAAATCCATCTGCGCCAGCACGTCGCGCGCCAGGTCGATGCCGGGCGCGATCTCGAACACCTCCACGCCCTCGGCCGTGAGCCGGAAGCTGGCGCGCTCGGTGAGGTACAGCACCTCCTGGCCGCGCCGCAGCGCCTGCGGGCCGCTGAAGGTGATCTGGTCCACCCGGCGCACCAGCTTCCGCACGCCGCCCTGCTGCAGCACGCGCATGCGGCCGTCGCCGGTGGCCAGCTTCACGCCCTTGGCCGCCAGCGTGCCGCAGAACACCACCTTGCGCGCGTTCTGCGCGATGTCGATGAAGCCGCCCGGGCCCACCGTCACGCCGCCCAGGCGCGAGACGTTGACGCTGCCTTCCTCGTCGAACTCGCCGAAGCCCAGGAAGGCCACGTCCAGCCCGCCGCCGCCGTAGAAGTCGAACTGCGTGGCGGCGTCGAGCATGGCCGTCGCGTTGCGCGCGTAGCCGAACAGCACGCCGTCCATCAGCGTACCGCCGTAGGTGCCGTGCTCGATGGTCTGGTAGATGCGGTGCTGCTCGTCGCGCGCCGCGATCAGCTTGGCCACCGCGTCGGGCACGCCCACCCCGTAGTTGATGACGGGCCGCGCCTTGCCGGTGTTGAACAGCTCCAGCGCCGCGCGCCGCGCCACCGCCTGGCGCTCGCCGAAGGCCTCCTGCGCGGCGGCCCGCTCGCGGGCGTGGTCGGCCGCCTCGCTCTCGCGCCGGGCGGCGCCGGTCAGCTCGCCGCTGAAGGCCGGGTCGAAGGGAATGTCGTAGCTGGTGCGCTGCTGCGGATCGACCACGATCGCATCGACCCAGGCCGAGGGGATGCGCACCTCGCGCGCCTTGAGCGCGCCGCGCGGCAGCCGCTCGGCCACCTGCACGATGACGGTGCCGCCGCTGTTGCGCGCGGCCAGCGCCAGCGACTGCGCGTCGAGGTTGGCGGCCTCGTGCTCGAAGCTGATGTTGCCGTCCTCGTCGGCGGCGCTGGCGCGCACGATCGCCACGTGGATCGGGAAGGGCTTGTAGCGCAGCCACTCGCGCCCGTCGATGGTGACGACCTCGGCCAGGTCGTCCTTCGCCGCCCCGTTCATGCGCCCGCCGCCATGGCGCGGGTCGCACACCGTGCCCAGGCCGACGTGCGAGACCAGCCCCGGCCGGCCGGCGCCGATCTCGCGCATCAGCTGGCTCGACACGCCGCCGGGCAGGATGTAGGCCTCGATCTTGTCCGCCAGCGCTAGCTGCTGCATCGCCGGCGACCAGACCCAGTGCCCGCCGACCACGCGCTTGACCAGGCCTTCGTGCGCGAAGCAGTTCATGCCCTTGGTCTTCTTGTCGCCGATGCCCAAGGCGTGGATCAGCGTGAGATTGCGCGGCTGCTGCGTGGCGAGGAAGCGCGCCTGCACCGCCTCGAACAGGTGCGTGGCCTCCATCAGCCCGCCGCCGCCGCCCATCAGGCCCACCGTGTCGCCGTCGCGGATGAGGGCCGCCGCCTCGGCGGCCGCCATGAACTTGCCGTCTGCCATGGGTGTCTCCCTCAGCGGTTCACGTCGAACAGCACGGCGCCCTTCTTCAGCGCCGCCTTGGCGATCACGCCGCGGTGGATCTCGCTGGTGCCGTCGAAGATGCGGAAGATGCGCGCGTCGCGGTAGTAGCGCTCGATGGGCAGCTCCTTGCAGAAGCCCATGCCGCCGAACACCTGCACCGCGCGGTCGACCACGCGGCCCAGCGTCTCGGCCGCGTGCACCTTGACCATGGCGATCTGCTCGCGCGCGTCCAGGCCCTGGTCCAGCATCCAGGCGGCGTGGTAGACCATCCAGCGCGCCGCGTTGACCTCGATGACGCTGTCGGCCAGCATCTGCTGGACCATCTGGAAGTCGCCGATGCGGGTGTCGAACTGCCGGCGCTCGCCGGCGTACTGCAGCATCAGCTCGCACACGTGGCTGGCCTTGCCCACGGCGCGCGCGCCCACCTGCGCCAGGCGCACCACGTTGAGCGCGCCCATCGCCAGCTTGAAGCCCTGGCCGCGTTCGCCCAGCAGGGCCGCGTCGTCCAGCGGCACGTTGTCGAAGAACAGCTCGACGTGCGGCGTGCCGCGGATGCCCATCATCGGCTGGTCCTTGCCGACGGTGAAGCCGGGCAGGCCCTTGTCGACCATGAACATGCTGATCTCCTTTTCGCCCGTGCGGGCCGAGACCAGGAAGAAGTCGCTCCACTCGCCGTCGCTGATGAAGTGCTTGCTGCCGTTGAGCACCCAGCCGGTGGCGGTCTTCTCGGCGCGGGTGCGGATGCCGGCGGCGTCGGAGCCGGCGCCCGGCTCGGTGATGGCGATGGCGGCGGTGCGCTCGCCGCGCACGGAGGGGGCCAGCCAGCGCTCGATCTGCTCGCCGCGGCAGTGCAGCAGCGGTTCGTAGACGTTGCCGAAGGCGCGGCGGATCAGCTGGTCGCTGGTGTGGCCGAACTGCTCCTCGCACAGGATGCGGTCGAGGTTCGACAGGCCGCCGCCGCCCAGCTCGGCCGGCATGTTGAGGGCGTACAGGCCGAGGGCGAGGGCCTTGCCGTGGATCGCCTGCGCCGTCTCGCGCGCCAGCGCGCCGTCGGCCTCGAGGCGGTCTTCCAGCGGCCGCAGCTCCTCGGCGATGAAGCGACGCACCGTGTCGATCATCATCTTCTGTTCGTCGTTGAGGGTGAAGTCCATGGGGTGTCTCGATGAATGGTTCCGATCAGATGGCCGCGGAGCAGGCCATGCCAGCGCACCCGCGGAACTGGCTCTGCCAGGCCGCGGGGTGCGCCCCTTGGGGGGTATGGGCCGGCCACACGCAGTGAGGCCGGCCAAACGGGGGGAGCCTGTTACGCGCTGCTGAACCAGCGGGCGCCGAAGAAGAAGGGCAGGCGGTCCATGTCGCTACCCCAGGAACGGCCGGCTCGCCGCCAGGCATGCCGCGGCCCAGGCGTCGGGCGAGGCGTCGCGCTCGCGCTCCTCGTGGATCACCTCCACGCTCACCGGCAGGTCGGCCGGCAGTGCGGCGAACAGGCCGGCCAGGTCGATGCCGCCCTCGCCGGGCATCAGGCGGGCGCAGCGCGCGGTGTGGATCATCTCTTCGGTCGTGAAGTGCGTGCCGGGCGCGCCGTCGCAGATCTGGGCGTAGTGCAGCAGCGCGCGCGGGAGGGCGCGGATGTCCTCCAGCGAGGTGTGCGAGCGGCCGAAGTGCAGTGCGTCGACCAGGATGCCGGCGTTGCCCGGCATGCCCGCGTTGCGCACGACCCGCAGCGCCGCCTGCGCATCGGGCACGCCCGTCCAGGGCATGAACTCCAGGTCGGCCGTCATGCCGAAGGGGCGCATCGCCTCGCACAGGCGGGCGTAGTTCTGCGTCAGGCGGGCCTCGTCGGTGTCGTCGCCGGCCACCAGGATGGCGCGCGCGCCCAGCGCCGCGCCGGCCTCGTACAGCGCGGCCCAGCGGCCGGCGTCGAAGTCCGCGCCGATGCGGATCAGCTCCAGGTCGAACACGCCGACGCCGGTGTCGCGCAACGCGGCCTGCGTCTCGCGCAGCACGTCGGGCCGGCCCAGCAGGTGCTGCTGCGGGCCGCCCGGTGCGTTGGGCCACAGGCGCAGGCCGACGAAGCCGTAGCCCTGGCGCGCGGCCAGCGCCACCGCCTCGGGCGGCGTGCAGCGGTGGGAGGTGAGGTAGGCGAGGGAGAGGGCGCGGGTCATGTCGGGCTTTACTGCATCGGCGAGACGGAGGTGGGCAGGGCGATGGTCGACACCATGTCCGTGGTCAGGTGCGAAGGCCCGCCCTTGGGCGGCCAGAGGCCTTGCGCCACGGCGTCGGCGCGCGCCCGGCTGCGCGCGTCCAGGCCGGGGTAGGCCCAGATGTTGGTGAAGCGCGGCGCGCCGTCCAGCGCCACCATGGCGACGACGCAGGGCGAGATCGCCTCGCGCGCCGGCAGGTACTGCTGCCACAGGTCGATGGTGGGCTGCGTGCCGCCGGGCCGGATGCCGTAGGTACGGATCTCGTAGACCGGCCCGGCGATGCCCGATTCGGCGCTGGGGCGCGCCGGCTTCATCCACGGGAAGCCGCGGTAGCTGGCCAGTTCAAGGTGCTGGTAGAGATCGCCGCAGCCGAAGGGACTGGCCGCGCGCTGCGTGCGCTCGCGCTCGGCCTGCAGCGCGGCCAGGTCGGCGAAGCCGCGCAGCACGATCATGCGGTTGAGCGTGCCGATGTCGGTGGACCAGCAGGCGAGCAGTTCGCCCTGCGCCTCGGGCGCGGTGGCGAAGGCGTGGACCTGCGTCGCGGCCTGGGCCGTGGTGCCGAAGGGCAGGGTGAGGGTGGCGAGTTCGTAGTACATGGGTGCTTGTCCGGTTCAGTGCAGGTCGGCGTCGGCCGGCGTGCCGGCCGCGTGCCGCGCGGCCAGGTGGCCGAAGGTCATGGCGGGGCCCAGGGTGATGCCGCCGCTGGGGTAGCGCCCGCCCATCAGGCTGTTCATGTCGTTGCCGGCCGCGTACAGGCCGGGGATGGGCGCGCCGGATGCATCGAGCACGCGCGCGTCGGTGTCGGTCTTCAGGCCGGCGAAGGTGCCCAGGCTGCCGGGCACCACGCGCACGGCGTAGAAGGGGCCGCGTTCGACCGGCGCCATGCAGGGGTTGGCATGGCCGGCGGCGGCGTCGCCCTGCACGCGGTTGTAGAGCGTCTCGCCCTTCGCGAAGTCCTCGTCGCGGCCGGCGGCGGCCATCGCGTTCCAGCGCGCCACGGTGGCCTGCAGCCCGCCGGCGTCGATGCCGCAGGCGCCGGCCAGTTCGGCCAGCGTGCGGCCGCGGCGCAGGTAGCTGTTGGCCAGCCAGCCGCGCAGGGGCAGCGGCGCAGGCTTGGCGGCGCCCAGGCCGTAGCGGCGGATGAAGGCGTGGTCGCAGACCAGCCATGCCTGCACCGGCCGGCCGGCCGGCGTGGCCGCCAGCAGGGCTTGCATGAAGTCGTAGTAGGAGTCGGCTTCGTTGACGAAGCGCCGGCCGTCCTCGCGCACCGCGATCAGGCCGGGCTTGGCGCGCTCGATCAGGTGCGGGAAGTGCGCCACCGTGCCGTCGGCACGCGGCACCAGCGACACGGGGGCCAGCGCGGCGGCGCTCGTCTGCGAGGCATCGACGATGCCGCCAGCCGACTCGCCCAGGCGCAGGCCGTCGCCGGTGTCGGCCCAGACGGCGGCCGAGCGGTGTTCCGTGCCGTTCGGCGCGTGCGGCAGCAGCGCCTTCTTGCGCGCCGCGTCGTGCGGGAAGCCGCCGCAGGCCAGCACCACGCCGCGCGCCGCCTCGACGCGCAGCGGGCCGTCCGGACCGTCGAGCACGGCGCCGTGCACGCGGGCGCCGTCGCGCAGCAGCCGGCGCGCGGCATGGCGCGTGCGGACGTCGACGCCCGCCTCGAAGGCCGAGGCCGCCAGCGCACCGGCCAGCGCATGCCCGTTGACCAGCCGCATGGCGTGCCGGTGCAGCAGCAGGTCGCGCCCGTGGCCCAGCACGCGCCGCGCGACGTAGGCGAAGGAGGCCGGCTTGTGCAGCGCGTTCAGGAAGTGCCGCAGCTCCGCGCCCGAGGCGATGCCCATGCCCCACAGCGTGGTCTCGGCCAGCGGCGGGCGCAGCAGGCCGCGGCGCGCGCCCAGGCGACGCGCATCGAAGGGGGCGGCGCACACGGAGCGTCCGCCCAGGGCCGCGTCCGGCGTGCGGCCGTGGAAGTCGGGGATCGCGTTGCCGTCGATGAACTGCAGTGCGGTGTGGCGGCGAAAGAAGTCCACCATGCGCGGCGCCGCTTCGAGGTAAGCGCGGGCGTGCGCCTCGTCGAAGCGCTCGCCCAGTTCGTGGCGCAGGTAGGCCAGCGGGCGCTCGATGTCTTCCTCGATGCCGGCCGCGCGCGCCAGCGGGTTGCGCGGGACCCACATCCAGCCGCCCGACCAGGCCGTGGTGCCGCCGAGGAGCGGCTCCTTCTCCGCCAGCACCACCGCGAGGCCGAGGTGCGCGGCCGTGACTGCGGCGGCCAGCCCTCCGGCTCCGGAGCCCAGCACGAGCAGGTCGCAGGCGATCGACGGCGTGGTGGCGGGCTCGGGCATGAAGGCTATTCGGCGTAGATCGGCCGCCGCTTGGCGGCCGCCTGGCGCGCTTGCGACGGGCGCTGGAAGAAGGGCGAGGTGCCGCTGGCGGCCGCCATCTGCTCGGCGATGGCCAGCAGCTCGGGTGCCAGCGCGTCCATGCGCGCCTCGGTGAAGCGGGCGCTGGGCCCGGCGATGGTGATCACGCCGATCGGCGGCTGGCCGGCCAGGCGCACCGGCGCGGCCATGGCCGAGAGGCCGAGGGTGTAGGTGTCCACCGTGGTGCTGTAGCCGCGCTCGCGGGCGGCGTGCACGCGAGCGAGCATCTCCTGCAGCGTGCGCGGCGCGTTCGGGCCGTACTCCTCCGGCCGGCCGAGGCCCTGGCGCGAGGCCAGCGCGAGGGCCTGCTCGTCGTCCAGCGCTGCCATCCAGGCCAGCCCTGAGGCGGAGCACGACAGGCGCGCGTCGCTGCCCATGTCGGGGTCGTAGCGCAGGCCCTGGCGCGCGCCCTGCGCGCGCGCCACCCAGGTCAGCCGCTCGCCGTCCACCACCGACAGGCGCACCAGCTCGCCGGAGATCTCGGCCAGCCGGTCCAGCAGCGGCTGCGAGAAGTCGACGATGCCGCTCGCGCTGAGGAAGGACAGGCCCAGCGAGACCAGCTTGGTGGTCAGCATGTAGCTGCCCAGTTCGCGCGGCTGGCGCACGTAGCCGGTGCGCACCAGGTCGACCAGCAGGCGGTGCGCCGCGCTGCGCGGCATGTTGAGCTGGTCGGCGATGGAGGCCAGCTCCAGGCCCTCGCCGTGGCGCGACAGCAGTTCGAGGATGCCCAGGGTGCGGTCGAGAACGCTGCTCATGACGGGTCTTCCGTGTCGTTCGTGGAGCGGCGAGGGTACGGCATGGATTCAAGCGGCTGCGGCCAGCACGGCGCGGGTGGCCGCGAGGGTGCGCAGGCCGTCCTCGGCGCTGCACAGGGGCTCGGCGGCGTCGCCTTCGATCAGGGCGCGGAAGTGCGCGAGCTGGCGCGTGTACGGGTCGGCGGCGTGCACCACGGTCTGCTCGAGCGTCATCTCGGCGTGCCAGCTGCGCTCGCCGGCGTAGCGCCACAGCGCCAGGTCGGGCAGCGAGAGCGAGCCTTCGGTGCCCGACAGGTAATGCGACTGCACGGCCTGGCGCGGGTACTGCGGCTGCTCGCCGGCGCAGAAGTCCCAGCACCAGGGCGAGACCGCGGCGTCGGACGCCAGCACCGTGCCCAGCGCGCCGCCGGCGAAGCGCAGCACGGCGGCGGCCGTGTCCTCCACCGCGAAGCCGCGCACCGCGCTGCTGGTGGCCGAGATCACGTCCTCCACCTCGCCGGCCAGGAAGCGCAGCAGGTCGATGTCGTGGATCAGGTTGATCAGCACCGGGCCGCCGCCGGGCTCGCGCCGCCAGGCCACGTCGAAGTACGCGTCGGGCTTGAGGAAGGTGGCCTGCGCATGCACGGCCACCAGGCGGCCCAGGCGCCCCTCCTGCACCAGGGCGCGGGCGCGCTGAACGATGGGGTTGTGCCGCCGGTGGTGGCCGACCAGCACCGGCACGCCGCTGGCGGCCTGCGCCTCGACCAGGCGCCGCGCGTCCTCCACCGTGTCGGCCACGGGCTTCTCCACCAGCACCGGGATGCTCCGGGCCAGGCAGTCCAGCGCCACCGGCACGTGCAGCGCGTTGGGCGTCGCCACGATCACGCCGGCCGGGCGCACGCGCGCCAGCATCTCGCGGTGGTCGGCGAAGCAGGGCACGCCGGCCGCTTCGGCCACGGCGCGGGCACCCGGCGCGGGATCGGCGATCGCGGCCAGGACCGCGCCGTCGCTGTGCGCCAGGCGGTCGATGTGGGTGCGGGCGATGACACCCGCGCCGACCAGGGCAATGGGAGTGCGAACCACGGTGTCTCCTTGGAATGGAGGCGACTGTATTCGAAATCTGAATCAAATTCAAATATTGAACATGATTCCAGTTTTATGTAGGATCGCGCTCCATTCAAGGAGACAACAGCGTGGCGGACACCGACATCCGGCTGAGCGGGGCGACCCGCGTGCACTTCATCGTGGGCGACCCGATCGCGCAGGTGAAATCCCCCCAGGGCGTGACCCAGGCCTTCCAGGCGCGCGGCCTGCAGGCGGTGGTGGTGCCCGCGCATGTGGCGCCGGACGATCTCGCGGACTGGCTGCGCGGCGTCTCGCTGGCGCAGAACGTGGACGGCGTCATCGTCACCGTGCCGCACAAGTTCGCCAGCGCCGCGCTGTGCGCCACGCTGTCGGAGCGCGCCGCCTTCCTGGGCGCGGTGAACACGCTGCGCCGCACGGCCGGCGGCCGCTGGCACGGCGACATGTTCGACGGCCTGGGCTGCGTGCAGGCGCTGCGCGGGCACGGCTGCGACCCGGCCGGCCGCCGCGCGCTGCTGGTGGGCGCCGGCGGCGCCGGCACCGCCATCGCGCATGCGCTGGTGCTGGCGGGCGTGGCGCAGCTGGCGGTGCACGACGGCGACGCCGCGCGGCGCGACGCGCTGGTCGGGCGCCTCGCCGGCCTAGGCCGCTGCCCGGTGGCCGCCGGCTCGGCCGATCCGGCCGGCTTCGACCTGGTGGTCAACGCCTCGCCCGCCGGCATGCGCGAGGACGACCCGCTGCCGGTGCAGGCCGAAGGTCTGGCGCCCGGCACCTTTGTCGCCTGCGTGGTCACGCAGCCGGCCGTCACGCCGCTGATCGCCGCGGCCCGCGCGCGCGGCCTGGACACCAGCACCGGCAACGACATGTTCGCCTGCGTGCGCGACCTGATGGTGGACTTCCTGGCGGAGGCGGCGGCATGAAGCGGCTGGACACGCTCCAGGCCCTGCCCGGGGACGCGGCCTTCGACCTGCTGGTGGTGGGCGCCGGCGGCGCCGGCCTGGCCGCCGCGCTGTTCGCCGCGCTGCGCGGCGCCAGCGTGCTGCTGGTCGAGGCCACCGGCCACGTCGGCGGCACCACCGCGCTGTCGGCCGGCACCAGCTGGATCCCCGGCACGCGGCAGGGTGCGCAGGTCAACCCCGGCGACACGCTGGCCGAGGCCGCGCGCTATCTCGACAACGCCATCGGCGACCGCGCCGACCGCGCGCTGCGCGAAGTGCTGCTCGCGGAAGGCGCGGCCACGGTGGACGAGCTGGAAGCGCAGACGGAAATGAAGTTCCGCGCCTACCCGCGCCACCCCGACTACATCTCCGACCTGGGCGGCTCGACCCTGGCCGGCCGCGCGCTGGAGCCGCTGCCCTTCGACGGCCGCCGCCTGGGCGCGCTGTTCGCCCTGCTGCGCCCGCCCATCCCCGAGTTCACCGTGCTCGGCGGGATGATGGTCGACCGCACCGACATCAACCACCTGCTGGGCATGACGAAGTCGTGGGCCTCCTTCCGCCACGCCGTCGCGCTGCTGGCGCGGCACGCGCGCGACCGGCTCGGTCACCCGCGCGGCACGCGCCTGGTGATGGGCAACGCCCACGTGGCGCGGCTGCTGTACTCGCTCGCGCAGCGCGAGGAGGTGACGCTGGCGCTGGACACCCGCCTCGTCGAACTCGAACGCGGCGCGACGGGTGTGGACGCCGCCGTGCTGGTGCAGGGCGGCGAGCGCCGCCGGGTGCGTGTGCGCGGCGGCGTGGTGCTGGCCAGCGGCGGCTTCAACCGCCACCCCGAGCGGCGTCGCGCCCTGCTGCCGGGCATCGACATCGGCTGGTGCCCCGGCGCCCCGGGCCACACCGGCGAGGCGCACGCGCCGGCCGAGGCCGTCGGCGCGCGCTACGGCGAGGGCGCGATGAGCCCCGCCTTCTGGGCGCCGGTATCGCGCCGCGTCCGGCCCGACGGCAGCATCGCCGTGTTCCCCCACTTCGTGATGGACCGCGCCAAGCCCGGCGTGCTGGCCGTCGACCAGGCCGGCGAGCGCTTCGTCAACGAGAGCACCTCCTACCACCTGTTCGGCCTGGCGATGCAGCGCGCCGGCGCCGTGCCGGCCTTCCTCGTCTGCGATGCCGCCGCGCTGCGCAAGTACGGGCTGGGCATGGTGCGCCCGGGCGGCAGGGGGCTGGCGCCCTTCCTGGCCGACGGCTACCTGGTGCGCGGCGAAACGCTGGCCGACCTCGCGCGCGCGCTGGCCATCGACCCGGCGCGCCTGGCTGCGACCGTCGAGCGCTTCAACGCCCACGCCGAGGCCGGCCATGACCCCGACTTCCACCGCGGCGAGACGGCCTACCAGCGCAACCTGGGCGACCCGGCCTGGCCCGGCCCCAACCCCAGCCTGGGACCGCTGGCGCAGGGGCCGTTCTACGCCGTGCGGCTGTATCCCGGCGACATCGGCGCCGCGCAGGGCTTCGCTACCGACGCCGACGCGCGCGTGCTCGATGCGTCCGGCACGCCCATCCCCGGCCTGTACGCCGTGGGCAACGACATGCATTCCGCGATGGGTGGCGTCTACATGGCGCCGGGCATCACGATCGGCCCCGGCCTGGTGTTCGCGCGGCAGGCCGCGCGCCACGCCGCGGCGCGCGTCCCGGCTTCGGGAAAGCCCTGAACGGGCATGCACGAAACGTCCGGTCATTGGCTGAAAACGTCAAGCCGCCGAGGCGGCCAACGGCCAAGAATCCGGCGCCATGCAAGCGCATCGCGCATGCGCGCCAGCAAGAGAGAAAAAGGAGACGACCGCCATGCCTTCCCCCTTCCCGCCCCCGTGCCGCCCGCGGCCCGCGCGGCGGTCGTCGCGTGCCGTCAGGCATGCCGGAATCGGCCGGCATGGCGCCGTCGCCGCGCTGCCGCGATGAGCGCTGCGGCCATGGAAGGGCGCGTGGCCCTCGTCACCGGCGCGGCCGACGGCATCGGCTGGGCCGCCGCGCGCCGGCTCGCCGCGCAGGGCGGGCGGCTCGCGCTGCTGGACCTGCGCGCCGACGCCGCCCGCACCCGTGCCGCCGAACTCGGCGCCGCGCACCTGGGCCTGGGCTGCGACGTGGCCGACGCCGATGCCGTGCGCGCGGCGGTGCAGGCCGTGCAGGCGCGCTTCGGCCGCATCGACGCGCTGGTCAACAACGCCGGCATCGCAGAGCAGGCCGGGTCCACGCTGGAACAGACGGCCGAGGGCTTCGACCGCGTGCTGGCGGTGCACCTGCGCGGCACCTTCCTCGTGACGCAGGCGGTGCTGGCCGTCATGCGCGGGCAGCCGCGCGACGCACGCGGCTGCCGCGGCGCCATCGTCAACCTCGGTTCCATCGCCGGCCTGGGCGGCATCCCCGGGCGCAACGCCTACAGCGCCGCCAAGGCCGGCGTGCTCGGCATGACGCGGGCCCTGGCCGCCGAGTGGGCGCGCGAGGGCATCCGCGTCAACGCGGTGGCGCCCGGCTACGTGCGCACCGCGCTGGTGGCGCAGCTGGTGGCGCGCGGCGCGCTCGACGGCCGCGCCCTGGCCGCGCGCACGCCGCTGGGCCGCATGGCCGAACCGGACGAGATCGCCGACGCCATCGCCTTCCTGGCCTCGCCGGCGGCCAGCTACGTCACCGGCGCCACGCTGGCGGCCGACGGCGGCTGGTCGGCGCTGGGCGCGCCGGAAGCCGCCCTGGGCCCGCTGCCGGGCGACCTGCCAACGACTGGAGACAACCCCTCATGCTGACCATCAACCTCTTCAACGGCCTGGTCTACGGCGCCCTGCTGATCGTCATGTGCTCGGGCCTGGCGCTGATCTACGGCCTGCGCCGCGTCATCAACTTCGCGCACGGCTCGCTCTACATGCTGGGCGCCTACATCGGCTACACGATCGCGCTCAAGACCAACTTCTGGGTGGCGCTGGTGGGCGCGCCGGCTGTGATGGCGCTGTTCGGCGTGCTGCTGGACCGCTACGGCTTCCGCCTGCTGCAGGACCGCGACCCGCTCACGGTGGTGCTGGTCACCTTCGGCCTGCTGCTGGTGATCGAGGACTTCGTGCAGACCGTCTGGGGCAAGAGCAACCTGACGGTGGACGCCCCGGCCGCGCTGTCGCGCTCGGTGGACTTCTTCGGCACGCCGCTGCCGGCCTACCGCCTCGCGGTGGTGGTCATCGGCGCACTGGTGGCGCTGGGCCTGACGGCCTGGCTGCGCTGGTCGAAGGCGGGGCTGTTCGTGCGCGCGGCCAGCACCGACCCCGTCACCACCGCCATGCAGGGCGTGAACACCGACGCGCTGTCGGCCGGCGTGGTCGGCCTGGGCACGGCGCTGGCCGGGCTGGCCGGCGTGGTGGCCGCGCCCTTCCTGTCGCTGTCGCCCTCGATGAGCAGCGACGTGATCATCGATTCCTTCGTCGTGGTGGTGATCGGCGGGCTGGGCTCGCTCGGCGGCGCCTTCGTCGCGGCGATGGTGCTGGGCATGGTGCAGGCGCTGGGCGCCGTCTACCTGCCCGACCTGTCGGCGGTGCTGCCCTTCGTGATCATGGTCGCGGTGCTGATCTGGAAGCCGGCCGGCTTTGCCGGCAGCCGGACCTGAGCGCCCGCGCCTCGGACCCTTCAGGAGACTTGGAATGACGATCGTTCGGATCGGGCTGGCCGCCGTGGGCGCGCTGGCCGTGGGGGGCGCGGTCGCCGCGCTGGTGGGCTCGGGCACGGTGCTGTCGCTGCTCACGCAGGCCGTGATCTACGCCGTGTTCGCCAGCGGCGTCGGGCTGCTGCTGCGGCAGAACGGCATGGTCAGCTTCGGCCACGCCCTGTACTTCGGCCTGTCCGGCTACGCGCTGGGCATCGTGCTGCAGCTCGGCTGGATGCCGGCCGAGCTGGCGCTCGTCGCCGTGCTGGCGGCCATCGGGGCGGTCGCCTTCGTCGTCGGCCTGGTCATCGTGCGCGTGCCCGGCGTGGCCTTCAGCATGATGACGCTGGCCATCGGCCAGATGCTGTTCCTCACCGCCTCGCGCTCGCGCGGCCTGACCGGCGGCGCCGACGGCATGAACATCAACTGGCCGTCCACCCTGTTCGGCGTGCCGCAGTCGCTGCTGCTCAAGCCGGCCGTGCTGTTCCTGGTGTGCTGGTGCGTCATGGTGCTGGTGGTGGCCGGCCTGGCGCTGCTGCTGCGCGGGCGCTTCGGCGCCGTGACCGAGGCGGTGCGCGACAACGAGGAGCGCGCCCGCTTCATCGGCCTGCGCACGCTGGCGCCGCGCGCCGCCATCTATGCGCTGTCGGCCGTCATCGCGGCGCTGGGCGGCTCGCTCTCGGCGCTCAACACCGGCTTCGTCTCGCCCGAGGCGCTGCACTGGAGCGTCTCCGGCGTGGCGCTGATGATGGTGGTGGTGGGCGGCTACCGGGCGCTGTGGGGCCCGCCGCTGGGCGCCATCGTGTACTTCCTGTTCAAGGACGTGCTGGGCGACTGGGCCAGCCACTGGATGGCCATCTTCGGCATCGCGCTGATCACCGTGATCGTGTTCTCGCCCACCGGCCTGGCCGGCGCGCTGGAGCGCCTCGGGCCGGCGCGGCGCAAGCGGGCCGCCGCCGGCCGCCCGGCCTCGGCGCATTGAGCGCCGCTCTTTCCCGACGAGGACGCAGACCATGAGCGACTACGTATTGCAGGCCGAGGACGTGGCCATCCACTACGGCGGCGTGAAGGCGCTGGACGGCGTGGCCCTGACGCTGGAGCGCGGCCAGATCCGCGGGCTGATCGGCCCCAACGGCGCGGGCAAGTCGACGGTGATCGACGCCATCACCGGCCGGCGCCGGCTGACGCGCGGGCGCGTGCGCCTGGGCGGCGAGGACGTCACCACCCTGGGCCCGGTGGAGCGGCGCCGGCGCGGCCTGTCGCGCAGCTTCCAGCGCACCAGCATCTTCGGCCAGATGCGCGTGCGCCGGCAGGTGGAGCTGGCCGCGCACAGCATGAACCCCGAGGGCAGCGAGGCCGACGCCGAGGCCGTGCTGCGCGAGCTGGACCTGCTGGCCCGCGCCGACGACGTGGCCGAGGACCTCGGCTACGGCGAGCAGCGCCGGCTCGACCTGGCGCTGGCCCTGGTGGGCCGGCCCACCGTGCTGCTGCTGGACGAGCCGATGGCCGGTCTGTCGGTCAAGGAGTCGCTCGACCTGGCCCAGCACCTGAAGGCGCTGACCTCGCGCTGGAACGTCTCGGTGCTGCTGGTCGAGCACGA
>NZ_JBIQNC010000070.1:0-3521 GCF_044462705.1 Xenophilus sp. | reverse complement strand
GGCCTGAGCCTGGCGGTGCGCGCCGGCGAGCGCGTGGCGCTGGTGGGCCGCAACGGCGTGGGCAAGACCACCGTGGTCAACACGCTGCTGGGCCTGGCCTCGCTGCGCGGCGGCACGGTGCGCGTGGGCGGCAAGGCGCTGCCGCGCCCGCGCACCTACCAGGCCGCGCAGCAGGGCGTGGTCGTCGTGCCGCAGGGCCGGCGCATCGTCGCCAACCTGACGGTGGAGGAGAACCTGCTGCTGGGCGCCGCCGTCGGCCGCAAGGGGCCGTGGAGCGTGCCCGAGGTCTACAGGCTGTTCCCGATCCTGCAGGAGCGGGCGCACACGCCGGGCACGGCGCTCTCGGGCGGCCAGCAGCAGATGCTGGCGGTCGGGCGTGCGCTGATGGCCAACCCCTCGCTGATCCTGCTGGACGAGCCCACCGAGGGCCTGGCGCCGGTCATCGTCGACCAGCTCGCCGACATCTTCAGCCGCGTGGCCGACCAGGGCACGGCGCTGCTGCTGATCGAACAGAACATGAGCCTCGTCGTGCGCGTGGCGCACCGCTACTACGCCATGGCCAAGGGCGCCGTCGTCGCGCAGGGCGAGGTGCAGAACAGCCGCGAGAGCCTGCACCAGCTCGAGGCCCACGTGATGGTCTGAGCCTGCTTTCGCGTTTCTTTTTTTCCGCCATCGGCCGCCGGACCGCCTCCGGCCTTGCATCCGTCATCACCAAGGAGACAGCCATGCTGAACAGAAAACAGTTTTCCGAACTCGCCCTGGCCGCCACGCTGGCGCTGGGCATGGGCCTGCCCGCCGCTGCCTGGGCGCAGGCCAAGGAGCCGGTGAAGATCGGCCTGGTGTCGTCCAAGTCCGGCGTCGCCGCGCAGCAGGGCGAGGAGGCGATGCGCGGCGTCCGCTTCGCGGCCGAGGAGGCCAATGCCGCCGGCGGCGTAGACGGCCGCAAGGTCGAGATCGCCGAGGGCGACGACGAGGGCACGCCCGACGCCGGCCGCCGCGTGGCCGAGAAGCTGGCGCGCGACGGCAACAACCTGCTCATCGGCCCCATCCTGTCGTCGATCTCGCTGGCCATCGCGCAGAACCTCGACCGCTGGGACGCCGCCTACTTCAACATCGTCAGCAAGTCCGACAAGCTGACGGGCGACACCTGCCGCGCGCGCAGCTTCTTCACCAACCACTCGGACCGGATCGACATCGCGATGATCAACCAGTGGGCCAAGGAGCTGAAGGAAAGCTCCTTCGCCGTCCTGGCCGCCGACTACGCCTGGGGCCGCGACTCGGGCGAGTCGTTCAAGAAGGCGGTCGAGGCGAACGGCAAGAAGGTGCCGCTGTCGCTCTACGTGCCGCTGGGCACCAAGGACTTCTCGCCCTACATCGCGCAGCTCAAGGCCGCCAACGTCGAGGCCGTCTGGGTCGCCGAGACCGGCCGCGATGCCATCGCCTTCGTCAAGCAGGCCGAGGAGTTCGGCCTCATCCCGAAGACCAGGCTGATCGGCCACGCGCTGATCCTGAACTTCATCATCAACGCCACCGGCAAGGCGCTCGAGGGCACGCCGGGCACCACCGAGTACACCGCCGGCATCGACAACCCGCGCAACAAGGCCTTCGTGGCCGCGTGGCAGGCCAAGTTCAACCGCCTGCCCACCGACAACGAGGCCCTGGGCTACCACGGCACGCAGGTCATGTTCGCGGGCGTGAAGAAGGCCGGCAGCGTCAAGCCGGAGGCGGTGTCCAAGGCCCTGCGCGGCGCGCAGATCGAGACCATCTACGGCCCGGCGACGATGCGCGCGGCCGACAACCAACTGCTGCTGCCCAGCTACGTGGCCCGCGCCAAGTCCGTCAACGGCACGATCGTGCCGGTGATCGAGGAAGTGTTCCCGTCGTCGATCATTCCCGCCCCGCAGTCCCAGTGCAAGATGTGAGCGGCGGTGCGCCGCGCATCCTGCTGACCGGCGCGGCCGGCTTCCTCGGGGCGCGCATCGCGCGGCGGCTCGCCGCGCGCGGGCTGGCCCTGCGCCTGTTCGACGTGCCGGCGGCGCAGCCTGCGCTGCAAGACCTGGCAGCCGAACTGGGCGACGCGCAGGCCGTGGCCGGCGACATCCGCGCCGGCCGCGACCTGCGCGAGGCGCTGCACGGCTGCAGCGGCGTGGCGCACCTGGCCGGCGTGCTGACGCCGGTGTGCAGCGCCGACCCGGTGCTCGGCGCCGAGGTCAACCTCATCGGCACCCTGCACGTGTTCGAGGCCGCGCGTGCGCAGGGGCTGGACCGCGTGGTCTACGCCAGCAGCGCCGGCGTGCACGGCCCCGACGGCATCGAGCCGCGGCCGGTGACGCACTACGGCGCCTTCAAGCTCGCCACCGAGGGCGCGGCGCGCGCGAGCTGGCGCGAGCATGGCCTCGCCAGCGTCGGGCTGCGGCCCTTCGTCGTGTACGGCCCCGAGCGCCTGAGCGGCGTCAGCGCTGGCCCCAGCCTGGCCTGCCGCGCGGCGGCGCTGGGCGAAGCCTGCACCATCGGCTACACCGGCGCCGCGGGCTTGGTCTACGTCGACGACGCGGCCGGCGCCTTCGAGCACGCGCTGCTGGACGCGCCGGCCCGCGGCGCCGAGGTGTTCAACTTGGCCGGCACCGTGCACACCGTGGACGAGGTCATCGCCGAGATCCGCCGCCAGGTGCCCGATGCGCGCATCGACGCCAGCGGCCCGCCGCTGGGCATCGCGGCCGGCATCGGCGAGGACGGGCTGGACGCATGGTTTCCCAATCGGCCGCGCACCTCGTTGGCCGAAGGCATCGCCGCCACGCTGGCCCACTACCGCCGGCAGGCGCAAACCACGCAGAAAGAGCCCGCATGACGCGCACCGTGCACGCCCTGGTCACCGGCGCCACCGGCGGCATCGGCCGCGCGATCTGCCTGGCCCTGGCCGCGCAGGCGCGCCGCGACGGCCACGCGCTGCATCTCAGCGCCGCCGCCTCGCGGCCCGGCGAGAAGCTGGACCGCCTGGTCGCCGAACTGCGCGACGCCGGCGCCGAGGCCACCGGCCTGGCCGCCGACCTGACGCAGCCGCCCGACTGCGCCCGCCTGGTCGACGAAGCCCAGCGCGCCGGCGGCGACCTGGACGTGCTGGTGTGCAACGCCGGCGCCTCCGGCCCCGGCCGGCTGGCCGACCTGCCGCTGGCGCAGTGGGAGCGCAGCTTCGCGCTGAACACCCGCAGCGCCTGGCTGCTGGCCCAGGCCGCGCGGCCGGGCCTGGTGCGCACGCGCGGCAGCATCGTCGCCATCGCCTCCATGTCCGGCCTGGCGCCGCACCCCGGCTACGGCGCGTACGCGGCCACCAAGGCCGCGCTGATCATGCTGTGCCGGCAGATGGCGCACGAGTGGGCCGCCGACGGCATCCGCGTGAACACCGTGAGCCCCGGCATGATCCGCACCCCGCTGACCGAGGCGGTGTACCAGGACGAGGCCGTGCGCGCGCAGCGCGAGGCCCTGGTGCCGCTGGGCCGCATCGGCCGCGGCGAGGACGTGGG
>NZ_JBIQNC010000069.1:18625-21093 GCF_044462705.1 Xenophilus sp. | reverse complement strand
TTGCCGGTGCCGGCCATGCGCGGGCGCACGGTGGCCAGCGTCCAGTGGGCGCCGCTCTTCAGCTCGGGCAATTCCTCCCACGCCACCGGCACCGACACGCCCAGCCCCGGCCGGGCGCGCAGCGACCAGGCGCTCACGGTGGTGGCGCCAAAGCCGTTGCGCAGGTAGTCGACGAACACCTTGCCGACGCGGTTCTTCGGGCCGCTCTTGGCGACGAAGCGCGCGGGGATGGTCTGCGCCAGGTGCTCCACCACCGCGCGCGAGAAGGCCTTGACGGTGTCCCACCCGTGCTCGCGCCGCAGCGGCACGACCACGTGCAGGCCCTTGCCGCCGCTGGTCTTCAGGAAGCCCGCGAGGCCCAGCTCCTGCAGCAGCGTGCGCACCAGCAGCGCGGCCTCCTGCACCTGCGGCCAGGCGACGCCCTCGCCGGGGTCTAGGTCGAAGGTCATGCGGTCGGGCTGTGCGATGGCACCGGAGGTGGCGTTCCAGGTGTGCAGCTCCAGCACGTTCATCTGCGCCGCGGCGACCAGGGCCCGCGCGGTGTCGATCTGCAGCAGCGGCTCGTGGCCCGGGTCCAGCGCCGGGTCGAGCCGCTTCACGCCGGGCAGCTCGGCCTGCTGCGCGTGCTTCTGGAAGAACAGCTCGCCGCCCACGCCCTCCGGCGCGCGCACCAGCGAGACCGGCCGGCCCTTCAGGTGCGGCAGCATCAGCGGCGCGGCCTCGGCGTAGTAGGCCGCCACGTCGCCCTTGGTGGCGCCGCTGGCGCGGTCGATCACCCGGTCGGCATGCGAGATCCGCAGGTCGGCGGCGCGGGACGTACGGGCGGGCATGGCGGCGTTCTCCTTCGGTGGGGCGGGGGCGGCGCGCTCGCGCACGATCTCGCGCGGCGGCTTGTCGGTGCGCAGGCCGTGGAACACCGCCTGGCGCACGTGGCCGCCCTGCGTCCACTCGCCGAAAGACACCTCGGCCACCAGCTGCGGCCGCACCCACTGCACGCGCGATGCGCGCAGGCCGGCCGGGCGCGGCTCGAAGGGGCAGGCGTCGGTGTGCAGCTTGCGCAATGCGGCGTGGATGCCGGCGAGCAGGCGAGCATCGAAGCCGGTGCCGACGTTGCCCGCGTGGCGCAGGCGGCCCGCCTCGTCGTACACGCCCAGCAGCAGGGCGCCGAAGCCGGCGCGGCTGCCCTGCGGCGCGGTGTAGCCGCCGATGACGAACTCCTGCCGCAGGTGGTGCTTGAGCTTGATCCAGTCCGCGCTGCGCCGGCCGACGTAGGGCGAATCGCGCCGCTTGCCGACGATGCCCTCGAAGCCCAGCCGCGCGGCGGAGGCCAGCAGGTCGGCCGGCGGGGCGTCGAAGTCCTCCGAGAAGCGCAGCATGCCCGGCGGCCGCCCGCCCAGCGCCTCGCGCAGCGCGGCGCGGCGCTCGGCCACCGGCGCATCGCGCAGGTCGCGGCCGCCGAGGAAGGGCGCGTCGAACAGCCAGTAGACGATGCGGGACGTCGCCTGCCGGTCGAAGGCGTTCTGCAGCGCCTGGAAGTCCGGTGCGCCGCGCTCGCCCTCCACACCGATCTCGCCGTCGAGCCAGGCCGAGCGCAGCTTCAGCGCGCCCAGCGCCCGCGCCAGCTCGGGCACGCGCGCCGTCCAGTCATGCCCGTTGCGGGTGAGGCAGCGCACCCTGCCCTTCGCGTCGATGCGGGTCAGCAGGCGGTAGCCGTCGAACTTCAGCTCCCACAGCCACTGGCGGGGATCGGCCGGCGGCGACGCGACCAGGGTGGCGAGTTCGGGGGCGAGGGTGTCGGGCAGGGCGTCCTGCCCGTTGCTGCGTGCCCGCGGGCGCGCCGGGCGGCTCGGGGCGGCCGGCGCGGCGGGCGGGTCGCCGAGCACGCTGCCGGGCTCTGCCTCCTCGACGTCGTAGTCGTCCAGCGGCCGGGCCTCGGCGTCGTCCTCCTTGATCAGCAGCCAGGCGGGCTTCTTCTCGTCGGCGGCGGAGCGCGGGCGCATCCGCACCAGCGTCCAGCCGCCGCGCAGCTTGCGGCCGTGCAGCGTGAACTTGAGCTTGCCGGCCTTCAGCGCGCGGCGCGCATCGCCCTCGGGCGTCCAACTGCCGTTGTCCCACACGATGACGGTGCCGGCGCCGTAGTGGCCCTCGGGGATGGTGCCCTCGAAGCCGGCGTAGTCCAGCGGATGGTCCTCCACCTGCACCGCCATGCGCTTGACGGCCGGGTCCAGGCACGGGCCCTTGGGCACGGCCCAGCTCTTCAGCGTGCCGTCCAGTTCGAGCCGGAAGTCGTAGTGCAGGTGCGAGGCATGGTGCTTCTGCACCACGAAGGCCAGGGCGCCGGCGGCGGAGGGCGCGCCGCCGGTGGGCTCGGGCGTGGCGCTGAAGTCGCGCTTGCGGCGGTAGTCGCCGAGGGCGCGGCGGGCGGTGCCGGCGGAAGCGCGTCGGGAGCGGGTCTTCTCGGCCATGGC
>NZ_JBIQNC010000069.1:4987-18525 GCF_044462705.1 Xenophilus sp. | reverse complement strand
CCGCCGGTCTCGCCGCGCTCCACCGGCGCCAGCCTGGCGACCTCCTCGGTCTGGCCGGCGGCCACCTTGCGGTCCACCAGCTTCATGATCTGCTCGCTGAACTCGTCGCGGTAGTCCTCGGGGTTCCAGGCGGTGCTCATGTCGTCCACCAGTTGCCCGGCCATGCGCAGCTCGCGCTCGGTGAGGCCGGCCTTCTTCGCATCGGCATCGGGCAGCGGCAGGTCTTCCCAGGAGCGGATGTCCGAGCCCCAGCGCAGCAGGTTGAGCACCAGGCCCGGCCCGGCCGGCACCAGCGCGGCCAGGTGCTGCTTGGTCTGGATCACCACCCGCGCCACGCCGATGCGGCGGCTGCGCTGCAGCGTCTCGCGCAGCAGGGCATACACCTTGGCGCCGCGGTTGATCGGCGCCACGTAGTAGGGCCGCTCCAGGTAGACGAAGGGAATCCCGTCGGCCGGCACGAAGCTCTCGATCTCGATGGTCTGCGTGGTGCGCGGGTAGGCGTCGGCGATCTCCTTGTCGCTCAGCACCACGTACTGGCCGCTCTCGTACTGCACGCCGCGCACGATGTGCTCGCGCGCGATCTCCTTGCCAGTCTTCTTGTTGATGCGCTTGTAGCCCACCGGGTCCATGCTGCGCTTGTCGAGCCAGTCGAAGTCGATGCCGCTGTCGCGCGTGGCGGAATACAGCGCCACCGGGATGTGGACGAGGCCGAAGCTGATCGCGCCTTTCCACAGGACGCGCGGCGCGGGGGCGGACGTGGCGGCAGTGCGGGAAGAAGAAGCGGATTTGGAAGCCATGGCGAAGACTCCTTCGATCCTCCACTCTAGGCAACCCGCCCGGCGGGCGGTGTAGGCGCGCAGGAGGCGCGCCCGTCTGTTGTCAGCCCAGCACGCGCTCGCTGCGCGTGGCGAAGTAGAACCACTCGCTGCCCGGCAGCGCACGCGCGTTGGGGAAGACGATGAAGCCGTCTCCCGGCGCCGCCACCACGGCGCCGTCGTGGCGCAGGCCGACCGCCTCGCCGGCGCACACGGCGTCGAAGGTGGCCCAGTCGCGCACGAAGCGGTCGCCCTCGTGCAGGCGGTCGGTCACGCCGGCCAGGCGCAGCAGGCGCGGCGCCGGCGGCGGCCCTTCGCCGGCCAGCGCGGGCGGCAGCGGCGCCATGCCCAGCAGCGCCAGCGTGCGGCGGATGGCGCGCCACGCCACCTCGGGCGCGGCCGGGTCGCGGTGCTGGCCGCACTCCAGCGTCACGCCGTAGCCGCCGCGGCTGCGGATGTACTCGTTGGTGCCGCAGCCGTAGCCCAGCGCCTCGGCCCCCGGCGCCGCGCCGCCGGCGCGCTGCGCCAGGCCGGCGGCGTAGATGTCCAGCCAGCCCTCGACCACGGTAGGCGTGCGCAGGTGCAGCGCCAGGCGGCCCTCCTCCGCCGCGCGGGCGAAGGGCTCCAGCGGGCCGTCGTTGTCGCGCGGGCCGATCATGGCGAAGGCCTCGCCGCGGCTCTCGAAGGAGTGCAGGTCCAGCAGCACCTCGTGCCGCTCGATGAGCGGGCACAGCAGGTTGGCCAGGCGGTCCTCGTTGTCCACCGGCACGGTGCGCGGCATGAAGGCGCGGTTGAGGTTGCGCTCGCCCTCGCGCGCCAGGCGGCGGCGCGCCAGCGGGTTGGCGATCGGCACCAGCGTGAGCTGGCCGCGCTGCAGCGCGAGCGTGCCGTCCGCCAGTTCGCCGAGCACGCGCTCGATGCCGGCCGTGCCGCAGGTCTCGTCGCCGTGCACCCCGCCCATCACCAGCAGCCGCGGCCCTGGGCGCAGGGCGGCGAAGCCGTGGATGCGCAGGGTGTCGTCGGCGGGGGTGGCGGGCATGAGCGAAGGGCGGCCTCAGCCGGCCAGCTGCGCCCGCATCGCGGCGATCACCGCCGCGTAGTCCGGCGCGTTGAAGATCGCGCTGCCGGCCACGAAGGTGTCGGCACCGGCCGCGGCCACGCGGGCGATGTTGTCGGCCTTGATGCCGCCGTCCACCTCCAGCCGGATGTCGCGGCCGCTGGCGTCGATGCGCTTGCGCGCCTGTTCGATCTTGCGCAGGGCCGAGTCGATGAAGCCCTGGCCGCCGAAGCCGGGGTTGACGCTCATGATCAGGATCAGGTCGATGTCCTCGATCACCCAGTCCAGCACCTCCAGCCCGGCGCCGGGGTTGAACACCAGCCCCGGCTTGCAGCCCGCCGCGCGGATGGCCTGGATGCTGCGGTGCACGTGGGTCGAGGCGTCGGGGTGGAAGCTGATGTAGTCGGCGCCGGCCTTGGCGAAGGCCGCCGCCAGCGCGTCCACCGGCTCGACCATCAGGTGCACGTCGATCGGCACCGCCTGGCCGGCGGGCGTCTTCGCGTGCGGCTTGAGCGCCTCGCACACCATCGGGCCGAAGGTGAGGTTGGGCACGTAGTGGTTGTCCATCACGTCGAAATGGATCCAGTCGGCGCCGGCGGCGATGACGTCGGCCACCTCGGCGCCCAGGCGGGCGAAGTCGGCGGACAGGATGGAGGGGGCGATGCGGTGCGTGGGGCGGCTCATGGGCGGGCATTGTCGCGGGATTGCCCGCAGACGGCCGGCCGGCGGCCGGTTGCTAACATCGGCGGCATGCCGCGCCCCGAGCACCCGATGACCGTGGAAGTGGAGCCGCAGTACCTTGCGGACCAGTCTTCCCCCGTGGAAGGCGTGTATACCTTCGCCTACACGATCACGGTGAGCAACGTGGCGGACTTCGCCATCCAGCTCATCGCGCGCCACTGGCTGATCGATGACGCCTCCGGCCACACACAGGAGGTCAAGGGCCTGGGGGTGGTCGGGCAGCAGCCGCTGCTCGCGCCGGGCGAATCCTTCCGCTACACCAGCGGATGCCGGCTGCGGGCGCCGCGCGGCACCATGCAGGGGAGCTATTTCGTGGTGAGCGAGAAGGGCGAGCGCTTCGACGTGCCCATCCCGCTGTTCGTGCTGTCCGCCGAAGGCGGCAGCGATCCGCACGCCGCCGGCGTGCCGCGCGTCCTGCACTAGCGGGCGCCGGCCCGCAGGCGTCCAGAGAATTCCGGCGTCGGCTGCGCAGGCCGGCGCATCCGTCTTGTCCTGCCGATGAATTTCTTCACTTCCGAACTGCTGGGCTTCTGGGCCGAATGGGTGCGCCCCACGGCCGGGCTGCCCACCGTGGGCTGGGCGCTGCTGGTGGCCGCCGCCGCCGCCGCCGGCCACCTGGTGCAGCGCTACATGGGGCTGCCCAAGGTGGTGGGCTACGCGCTGGTGGGCACGGTGGTCGGCCTGGCCGGCTTCGGCGGCGCGGTGTGGCCGCTGCGGGGCACGGCCCTGTTCCTGCTCGAGCTGGGCGTGGCCATCGTGCTGTTCGAGGCCGGCGGACGCCTGCCGCTGGGCTGGTTCCGCCACAACCCGATGGTGCTGGCGCAAAGCGTGGTCGAGTCGCTGCTGACCTATGCCGCCGTGTGGCAACTGCTGACCTGGCTGGACGTGCCGGAGCCGGTGGCCGGGCCGCTGGCCACCATCGCGCTGGCGGCCTCGCCGGCGGTGCTGATGCGCGTGGCCATCGACACCCGCGCCTCGGGCCCGGTGACCGAGCGCGCGATGGCGCTGGCCACGCTGGGCACTTTCTACGCGCTGGTGCTGGGCTATGCGCAGGCCAGCCTGGTGGAGCGCACGCCGCTGGGCCTGTTCGACCGCTTCTACCCGGTGCTGGTGGTGCTGGGTCTGTCCTTCGTGGTGGGGGCGCTGATGGCGCTGGCGCTGCGCTCGGCGCTGCGGGTGATGAGCCCGACCAGCGAGAACACCTCGATCCTGCTGCTGGCCATCATCGGCGCCGGCGCCGCGGTGACGACGCACTTCGGCGGCGCCGCGCCGCTGGCGGCGCTGATCGGCGGCGTGCTGCTCAAGCTGCTCAACCCGCGGCCGTGGGCGTGGCCGCAGCAACTGGGCACGGCCTCCTCGCTGGTGACGATGCTGATGTTCGTGCTGGTCTCGATGGTGGCGGCGCAGGCCGAGTGGAGCCGGCCGGTGGCCACCACCGTGCTGGCGCTGATCGTGGTGCGCACCATCGCCAAGATCGCCGGCGTGGCGCTGGCCAACCCGGGCAGCGGCGCGAGCTGGCGGCAGGCGGTGTGGGTGGGCTGCGCGATGTCGCCGCTGTCGTCCATCGCGCTCTTGATCGCCTCCAGCTTCGTCACCGCGTCGCCGCTGCTGGGCCACCTGGTCACGCAGGTGGCGCTGCCGGCCATCCTGGTGATGGAGGTGGTGGGCGCGGTACTGGCCACGGTGGCCATCCACGCCGCCGGCGAGAGCTCGCGCCCCTGGCGGCCGGAGGCCTTCCCGCCCGCGGAAGAAACGCAACGGGATACACAACGATGACGCCCTCGATCTTTTCCGACGCACCCGCCGAGGCGGTGCACGTGCCGGAGGCGCTCAAGAGCCAGGCCGACCGCCGCATGGTGCCGCTGGAACCCTTCAGCAGCTCCAAGGCGCTGTCGCTGGGCGTGGAGCTTGAGCTGCAGCTCGTCAACACGCACGACTACGACCTGGCGCCCTACGCCGAGGACATGCTGCGCGGCATGGCGCAGTTCAAGCTGCCGGGCAGCGTGGTGCCGGAGATGACCTCGAGCATGATCGAGATCTCGACCGACATCTGCCACTCGGCCGAGGACGTGCTCAGGCAGCTCACGCCCATCCGCGATGCGCTGGTGAAGACGGCCGACCGGCTCAACATCGCGGTGCTGGGCGGCGGCACGCACGCCTTCCAGCAGTGGCACGAGCGGCGCATCTACGACAAGCCGCGCTTCCGGCAGCTGTCGGAGCTGTACGGCTACCTGAGCAAACAGTTCACCATCTTCGGCCAGCACGTGCACGTGGGCTGCCCCGACGCCGACGCGGCGCTGCTCATGCTGCACCGCATGAGCCGCTACATCCCGCACTTCATCGCGCTGTCGGCCTCCTCGCCCTTCGTGCAGGGGCAGGACACGGCCTTCGACTCGGCGCGGCTGAACTCGGTGTTCGCCTTCCCGCTGTCGGGCCGCGCGCCCTTCACGCTGAGCTGGCGCGAGTTCGGCGACTACTTCGAGCGCATGACGCGCACCGGCGTCGTGCGCAGCATGAAGGACTTCTACTGGGACATCCGCCCCAAGCCCGAGTTCGGTACCATCGAGATCCGCGTCTTCGACACGCCGCTGACGGTGGAGCGCGCCGCCGCGCTGGCCGGCTACGTGCAGACGCTGGCCTCGTACTTCCTGCAGGAGCAGCCCTTCGTGCCGAGCGAGGACGACTACCTCGTCTACACCTACAACCGCTTCCAGGCCTGCCGCTTCGGCCTCGACGCCGTGTACGTGGACCCGGCCACCGGCGACCACCTGCCGCTGCGCGAGCACATCCTGCGCACCATGACCATGCTCGAATCGCACGCCAACACGCTCGACGCCACGCGCGCCTTCGCGCGCCTGCGCACCGACGTGGAGGCCAGCCACAACGACGCGCGCTGGCTGCGCGAGCGCCAGGGCAAGGAGCGCCTGCTGGCCGAGGTGGTGCGGCAGGCGGCGCAGCGCTTCCGCACGCCGGCGGCCTGAGGACGCGATGGGCGAGTTCGAGCTGATCGCGCGCCACTTCACGCGCCCGGTCCCGCCGGGCGGCGGCGTGGCGCTGGGCGTGGGCGACGACTGCGCGCTGCTGGCGCCGGCGCCCGGCATGCAACTGGCCGTCTCGTCCGACATGCTGGTGGAGGGGCGGCACTTCCTCGCCACCGTCGATCCGGCCGCGCTCGGCCACAAGGCGCTGGCCGTCAACCTGAGCGACCTGGCCGCCGCCGGCGCGAAGCCGCTGGCCTTCACGCTCGCGCTGGCGCTGCCCTCGGTCGACGACGCCTGGCTGGCCGGCTTCGCGCGCGGCCTGTTCGCGCTGGCCGACGCGCACGGCTGCACGCTGGCCGGCGGCGACACCACGCGCGGCCCGCTCACGATCTGCGTCACCGTGTTCGGCGAGGTGCCCGCCGGCGGCGCGCTGCTGCGCTCCGGCGCCCGGGCCGGCGACGACCTGTGGGTGAGCGGCACGCTGGGCGACGCGCGGCTGGCGCTGGAGGTGTTCCGCGGCACGCTGGCCGTGCCGGCCGAGGTCTTCGCCGCCGCCCGCGCGCGCATGGAGCGGCCCACGCCCCGCGTCGCGCTCGGCCAGGCCCTGCGCGGCATCGCCACCAGCGCCATCGATGTCAGCGACGGCCTGGCCGGCGACCTGGGCCACGTGCTGCGCGCCGGCGGCGTGGGCGCAACGCTGGAGGCCGACGCCGCGGCCGCGCGCGTGGCCGCGCGCGGCGCGCCCGGCATGGAGGCGTTCGACGCGGCGGCGTGGCGCAGCCTCGCGCTGGCCGGGGGCGACGACTACGAGCTGGCCTTCACCGCGCCCGCTGCGGCGCGCGCGGCCGTCGAGGCCGCGGGCCACGCCGCCGGCACGCCGGTCACGCGCATCGGCCGCATCGAGGCCGAGCCCGGCCTGCGCATCGTCGATGCGCAGGGTGCGCCGGTGACGCAGCGCTTCGCTTCCTTCGACCATTTCAGCGCAACAGAATGAGCGCCCAGCCCAGCAGCCCTCCTTCCCTGCCCGCACGGACCCGGCCCGACGCCGCCTTCCTGCGTGCGCATGCGGCCCACCTCATTGCCCTGGGCTTCGGCGCCGGCCTCTCGCGCTGGGCGCCGGGCACGGTCGGCACGCTGTGGGCCTGGGCCGCGTATGCGCTGCTGGGCCAGGCGCTGTCGGCGGCGGCCATCGCCGCGGTCATCGCCGTCTCGCTGGTGGTCGGCTGGTGGGCCTGCACCCTCACCGCGCGGCACATGGACGTGGCCGATCCGTCCAGCGTCGTGTGGGACGAGGTGGTCGCCTTCTGGATCGTGCTGTGGCTGGTGATGCCGGCCGGCTTCTGGGCCCAGGCCGTCGCCTTCGGGCTGTTCCGCTTCTACGACGCCGTCAAGCCCGGCCCGGTGGGCTGGGCCGACCGGCTGTGCAAGCGCCCGGCCGGCGCCGCGCCGCACGAGGGCTGGGGCTGGGCCGGCTTCGGCATCCTGTTCGACGACCTGGTGGCCGCCTTCTGCACGCTGCTGACGATCGCGGCGTGGCGCTTTTTCTTCTTCTGACGAGGACCCGGCGATGGACCTGGACGCACTCGACACCCCCGCCCTGGTGGCGCACCTGGCCGAGCGGCTGCAGGCGCAGGGCCGCATGATGGCCACGGCCGAGAGCTGCACCGGCGGCCTGATCGCCGCCGCCTGCACCGACCTGGCCGGCTCCAGCAACTGGTTCGAGCGCGGCTTCGTCACCTATTCCAACGCCGCCAAGACGGAACTGCTGGGCGTGGATGCGGGCCTCATCGCCGCGCACGGCGCCGTGAGCGAGCCGGTGGCCCGCGCCATGGCTGCCGGGGCGGTGGCCCGGTCGGCGGCGCAGGTCGCGGTGGCCGTCACCGGCGTCGCCGGGCCGGCGGGCGGCTCGCCCGACAAGCCCGTGGGCACCGTGTGGTTCGGCTGGAGCGTGGACGGCGCCGTGCAGGCCGAACGCCGCCGCTTCGAGGGCGACCGCGCCGCCGTGCGCGCCGCCACCGTGCACCATGCCCTGCGCGTGCTCGCGGGGTTGCTGGCACGCTGAGGCCATCTGGCTTACCCTGAACCTCGCGCGAACCGATTGGAGACTGCCCGATGAACACGCCCGCGAACGACGACCTGCGTTTCGTCCTCAACGCCGACCAGAGCCGCCACGAAGCCTGGGCCGGCGACACGCTGGCCGCGTATGTCGAATTCAGCCAGCTGGCCAACGGGGTGCTGTTCTCCCACACGGAAGTGCTGCCGGCCTTCGAGGGCCGCGGCATCGGCTCGGCCATCGCCCGCCACGTGCTGGACACGGCGCGGGCCGAGGGCCAGCCGGTCATCCCGGCCTGCCAGTTCATCGCCGGCTACATCCGCAAGCACCGCGAGTACGTCGACCTCGTGCGCCCCGAGACCCAGCGCGCTTTCAACATCTGACGGCGCGGCCGTCAATGCGTGGCGGTGGTCCACGCCATGCGGCGCAGCATCTCCTGCTGGCGCGCGGCCTCGGCCTCGCGCAGGCTGCGGGCGGCGCGGGCCGCGGTGTATTCGGCATAGAGCGCGTCGATGGCGCGCTCCCAGTCGTCGTCGGCTGGCGCGCCGGCGGCGGGCGGCGGGGGTACCTGCGCGATGCCAGCCTTGCGCAGGATGTCGGCCTTCTGGGCGATGGACAGCATGGTGGTGCGAGGTCGAGGGATGATGTTGCGAACGGTAACAACTGAACGCGCCATGCGCATCCACCACCCGGGTTAGTCCGGAGCCGGCCTTGCGCAATAGTGCCGAAGCCGGGCGTTCATCCTCACACCACTGTCGGCACCGCCGCGCCGTCCATCGACAGCACCGCGCCCGTGACGTAGCTGGCGCGCGCCGAGGCCAGGAACAGCACCGCGTCGGCGATCTCCTCCGGCTCGGCGATGCGGCCCAGCGGCAGCCGCTCGGCGGCGCGGGCCAGCGCCTCCTCCACCGTGCCGCCGCGGTGCCGGGCCTCGGCGGCCAGGCCTTCCTGCAGCCGCTCGGTGGCGGTGAGGCCGGGGTTGACGACATTCACCCGCACGCCGCGGCGCGCGTAGGCGTTGGCCAGGCCGGCGCTGGCCAGCATCAGCGCCGCGTTGGCGGCGCCGCCGGCCAGGTGGATGGGGCTGGCGACCTTGCCGCCCGCGCCCACCACGTTGACGATGGCGCCGCCGCCGCGCGCGGCCATGCGCTTGACCAGCGGGTCAATCATGTGGATGTAGGTGAAGTACTTGGCCTGCATGGCGGCGTGCCAGCGGGCGGCGTCCAGTTCGTCGGCCGGGGTGCGCCGCGCGGCGCCGGCGGCATTGACCAGCACGTCCACCGGTCCGTGCGCCTGCTCGATGCGGTCGAGCACCGCGACGGCGGCCAGCGGGTCGCTCAGGTCGGCGGAGAAGGTCGCCACCTGCAGCGCGGCGTCGGGCCGGGCGTCGGCCAGCGACAGCGCCGCCTCGGCCAACGCCGCCTCGTTGCGCGCCACCAGGCTGACGCGCGCGCCCTCGCGCAGAAAGCCGCGCGCGCAGGCCAGGCCGATGCCCTTGCTGCCGCCGGTGACGAGAACGTGCCTGCCTGCGAGTTCGAGATCCATGCGGCCATTGGGGCGCAGCGGGCGCGGGCTGTCAAACGCCCGATGCCAAGGCCCCACGCTTCCTGCCGGAACGCGGCGGCGCGGCTACGCGCCGTGGCACTTCTTGTACTTCTTGCCGCTGCCGCACGGGCACAGGTCGTTGCGGCCCGGCTCGTCGGCCCTGCGCACGGCCTGCACGCGCGGACCCAGGCTCTTCCAGAGCTGGCGCAGGTCGTACACCGCCCAGATCGCCTCGCCGAAGTCCTCCAGCCGCTGCTCGCTCACGGTGGGCGGGCCGTCCTCGGCGTACATGGAGACGGCCGGCGGCGCGGTGTCGTCGCCGGCCAGCACCTCGATGGCCTCCAGCGCATCCTCCAGCATGGCGGCGACTTCCTTGTCGCGCGGCGGCGCCCAGTCGTCGGCCCACTGCTCCACGGCCGCCAGGAAGCCCAGCGCCCACATCTGGCCGAAGGCGGGGATGTCGCCGTCGCCCGGCGCGTCGGCGCGCTCGTCCTCGGGCAGGGCGGCGATGGCGCCGCGCAGGTCCAGGCACTCGGGCTGCAGGCAGCGCTCGTCCTCCAGCGCGTCCAGGTCCGGGGCGTCCAGCGCGGTCTCGATCTGCCGCCAGCGGCGGCGCCAGCGCCAGACGAACTCCATGTGCTGCGCCGGCGAGAAGCCCTCGCCGAAGAGCGCCGGCCAGTATTCCTGCGGCTCGATCGGCCGGCGCGTGCAGACCATCGCCGTCATGAAGCCGTCGCAGAACTCCCACTGCGGCACCTCGGCGCCCTGCTCGCGCATGGCGTCGAGCTCGTCGTCGAGGAAGTCGAAATCGTCGGCGGAGAGAGGGGCCAGGGCGGCGTCGGCGGGTGGATCGGCTGTCATGGGAAGGCTCGAAGATGAGCGCCCTATCATGCAGCACGCAGCCACGCCCCGAAAGAAGATGGCCCGATGAACCCCCTGCCCCCCCTCCGCTACCTGAGCTTCGCCCTGTGCGTGGCCGGCCTGGCGGCCAGCCTGGCCGCAGCGCTGCTGGTTCCGCACCTGTGGGCCGCCTGGCTCGCACTGGCGGTGTTTGCGGTGCTCGCCGGCACCGGCGTGCACGACCTGCGGCAGACGCGCCATGCGGTGCTGCGCAACTACCCGGTCATCGGGCACCTGCGCTTCCTGCTGGAGTACATCCGCCCCGAGATGCGCCAGTACTTCATCGAGAGCGACACCGAGGCGGCGCCCTTCTCGCGCGCGCAGCGCTCGCTGGTCTACCAGCGCGCCAAGGGCGAGCCGGACAACCGGCCCTTCGGCACGCAGCTGGACGTGGGCCGCCACGGCTACGAGTGGATCAACCACTCGCTGCAGCCGTCGCGGCTGGACGGCCACGACTTCCGCATCGTCATCGGCGAGGACTGCGCCCAGCCCTACAGCGCCAGCGTGTTCAACATCTCGGCGATGAGCTTCGGCGCGCTGTCGGCGAATGCCATCATGGCGCTGAACCGGGGCGCGAAGCTGGGCGGCTTCGCGCACGACACCGGCGAAGGCTCGATCAGCCGGCATCACCGCGTGCACGGCGGCGACCTGGTCTGGCAGGTGGCCTCCGGCTACTTCGGCTGCCGCGACGAGGACGGCCGCTTCAGCGAGGCGCGCTTTACCGAGAACGCGCGCGACCCGCAGGTGAAGATGATCGAGATCAAGCTCAGCCAGGGCGCCAAGCCGGGCCACGGCGGCATGCTGCCGGGCGCGAAGGTGACGGCGGAGATCTCCGCCGCGCGCGGCGTGCCGGCGGGCGTGGACTGCATCTCGCCCGCCGCCCACAGCGCCTTCGGCACGCCGGTGGAGATGATGCAGTTCGTCGCCCGCCTGCGCGAGCTCTCCGGCGGCAAGCCCACCGGCATCAAGCTGTGCATCGGCCACCCGTGGGAGTGGTTCGCCATCGTCAAGGCGATGCTGGCCACCGGCATCGTGCCCGACTTCATCGTCGTCGACGGCGCCGAGGGCGGCACCGGCGCGGCGCCGGTGGAGTTCAGCGACCACATGGGCACCCCGCTGCAGGAAGGGCTGCAGCTGGTGCACAACACGCTGGTCGGCGTCAACCTGCGCCACCGCATCAAGCTCGGCTGCGCCGGCAAGGTGATCACCGCCTTCGACCTGGCGCGCATGATGGCGCTGGGCGCCGACTGGTGCAACGCGGCGCGCGGCTTCATGATGGCGCTGGGCTGCATCCACGCGCAGGCCTGCCACACCGGCAAGTGCCCCACCGGCGTGACCACGCAGGACCCGCTGCGCCAGCAGGCGCTGGTGGTGCCCGACAAGGCCGAGCGCGTGCGCCACTTCCACCAGAGCACGCTGCACGCGCTGCAGGAGCTGGTGCAGGCCGCCGGCCTGGCGCACCCGCGCGAGATCACCGCGCACCACATCGTGCGGCGCATCTCCGACACCGAGGTGCGCCTGCTGTCCAACCTGATCATGCAGGTGCAGCCCGGCGCGCTGCTGGGCCCGCTGGACGGGCTGTACACCGTGTTCCGCACCTACTGGCCGATGGCCAGCGCGCAGAGCTTCCAGCCGGTGGCGGCGGCAGCATGATGGACATGGCGGCCACGGCCAGGGAAACGCACGCCGGCGACTACGCCGCCTTCCTCGCCGCCACGCTGCCGCGGCAGACGCGCGGCGTCGCCTCCCACCGCCTGGGCGAGGAGCGGGTGTGGCTCAAGAAGGCCGGGCCGCGCCACAGCCTGCTGCGCTACCGGCTGCTGGCGCTGCTGGCGCGGGTGTTCCGGCTGGACGTGCTCACGCCGGTGCCCAACCTGGGCGGCGAGGCGGCCATCGCCACCGAGGCGCGGCGCCTGCGCGCACTGGCCGAGGCCGGCGTGCGCGTGCCGCGCGTGCTGGCCGAGCAGGCCGACGGCCTGCTCATCAGCGACCTGGGCGAAGGCGGGCGCGGCGCGCTGGTGTTCAACGAGCGGCTGGACCAGGCCGCCGCCAGCGGCCCGGCCGCGCTGCGCGTGGCCTGGCGCGAGGGGCTGGACGCCATCGCCGCCGTGCATGCGCAGGGCTGCTACCTGAGCCAGGCCTTCGCGCGCAATCTGATGCGCTGCCCGGACGAGGTGATCGGCTTCATCGACTTCGAGGACGACCCGGGCGAGGTGCTGTCGCTGGCCGAATGCCAGGCGCGCGACTGGCTGAGCTACCTGCATTCCACCGCGCTGCTGATCGACGCAGCCGCGCCGCAGGCCGCGCGCGCCGACTGGCACGCCGCGCTGGCGCCGGCCGACCCCGAGGTGCGCCACCGCATCGCCATCGCGGCGCAGCGCATGCGCTGGCTGCGCCGGCTGCCGCGCGGGCGCCGCTGGGGCCGCGACACCCAGCGCGTGCGCGCGGTGGCGCGGCTGCTGGCGCAGTGGCACCTGAGCCCGGCATCCAGCTCCTGACACGACGCCCCCGAGGACATCCGCCATGACCCTGCCTCCCACCCCGCCCACCGGCCTGCACGAAGGCGGCTGCGCCTTCGCCGACGGCGCCTACGTGCCGCTGTCGGAAGCGAAGGTCTCGCTGTTCGACTGGGGCTTCACCCGCTCCGACGCCACCTACGACGTGGCCAGCACCTGGGAGGGCGCCTTCTTCCGGCTCGACACGCACATGGACCGCTTCTTCGCCAGCCTGGAGAAGATGCGCATGTCGATCCCGTACAGCCGCGAGGCGCTGCGCGCCATCCTGCACGGCTGCGTGCGCGCCTCGGGCCTGAAGGACTGCTACGTCGCGATGGTGTGCACGCGCGGCGTGCCGCCTCCCACGAAGTACGGCGCGCGCGACCCGCGGCTGGCCGAGAACCGCTTCTACGCCTATGCCCTGCCCTACGTGTGGATCGCACCGCCCGACAAGCAGCGCGAGGGCATCGACCTGCACATCAGCGAGCGCGTGCGCATCGCACCCGAGTCGGTCGACCCGACGGTGAAGAACTACCACTGGATCGACCTGGTGCAGTCGCTGTTCGACGCCTACGACCGCGGCCGCGACACGAGCTGCGTGGTCGATGCGCAGGGCAACGTGGCCGAGGGGCCGGGCTTCAACGTCTTCATCGTCAAGGACGGCGAGGTGCGCACGGCCGACCGCGGCGTGCTGGAAGGCGTCTCGCGCCGCACGGTGATCGAGCTGTGCGGAAAGCTGGGCATCCCGCTGCGGGTGGCGCCGCTGCCGGTGGCCGAGGTGCGCGCGGCCGACGAGGTGTTCCTCAGCTCCACCGGCGGCGGCGTGCTGCCCATCGCGAAGCTCGACGGCGTGCCGCTGCCGTGCTTTCCCGGCCCCGTCACGCAGCGCCTGCACGACGCCTACTGGGCGCTGCGCAAGGAGCCGGCGTACCGCGACGAGGTGGACTACGG
>NZ_JBIQNC010000069.1:0-4887 GCF_044462705.1 Xenophilus sp. | reverse complement strand
CAGCCAGGCGCCGTGCGCGGCGGCCAGGTCGACGAAGCGCTGGTCGTCCGGGTCCTTGCAGGTGAAGGGGGCCTTGGCCGCCGGCTCGGCGATGCGCGCATGGCAGTCGAAGCGCGCCAGCACCGCCTCGGCGCTGAGCGCGTGGTGCGCCAGGCGCGGCGCGATCTGCGGGTAGGCCAGCACCCGGGCCAGCTCGCCGCGCATCTCGGCGGTGGCGATCCAGCGCAGCGCCCCCGCTTCCAGCGCAGCGCGCAAACCGGCCGCCGCCTCGTCGGCGAAGACGAAGAGGTCGAGCACGATGTTGGTGTCGAGGACGACGGCGGGCGCGTGCGTCACGGCTTCTCGCGCGCCGAGCCGGCCACCATGTCGAAGCGCAGCAGGCGGCATTCGATCGGGCCGTTCCACATCGGCACGCGGCGCGATTCCTTCAGGCGCATGCGCTGCGGCAGCTTCATGTCGGGCGTGAGCACCCAGGCGGTCCAGCCGGCGTAGTGCTTCTTCCAGTGGGCGGCGAGGCGGGCGAAGAACTCGCCGCCGTCGTCCCCGGTCTGCGCCGTCTCGCGCGCGCCGCGGCCCGCGCCGGCGAAGCCGCCGGGCGCGATGCGCTCGCCGTAGGGCGGGTTCAGCAGCATCACGCCGGGCCGCTCCGAGGGCGGCATGCGCTGCAGCGCGTCGCCGCCGCGCAACTGCACGCGGCCGGCCACGCCCGCGCGCTCGGCGTTGCGCTGCGCGAAGTCGACCATGCGGTGCGAGACGTCGCTGCCGAAGATGAGTACCTCGCGCACCGCCGCCGCAGTGGCCGCGGCCTGCGCCTCGGCCCGCAGGGCGGCCCACGGCTCGGCCCGGTGCGGCAGCAGGCGCTCGAAGCCGAAGCGGCGCTGGCCGCCGGCGGGCAGGCCGGCGGCGATCTGCGCGGCCTCGATGGGCAGCGTGCCGCTGCCGCAGCAAGGGTCGTACAGGGGCAGGTCGGCCACGGCGCCGGTCTCCGGGTCCCACCAGCCGCTGGCGGCGAGCATGGCGGCGGCCAGCGTCTCCTTGAGCGGCGCATCGCCCTTGTCGGTGCGCCAGCCGCGCTTGAACAGGGCCTCGCCGCTGGTGTCGATCGACAGGCTCAGCCGGTCGGCCGCGAGGTGCGCGAACACGCGCACGTCGGGGCTGCGCGTCTCGATGCTGGGCCGCACGCCGCCGGCCCGGGCGCGGAAGCGGTCGGCGACCGCGTCCTTGATGCGCAGGGTGGCGAAGTTCAGGCTCTTGAGCGGGCTGCCGGCGGCGGTGGTCTCGACCTTGAAGGTCTGGCGCGGGGTGAACCAGGCCTCCCAGGCGACCGCGCCGGCGGCCGCGTACAGGTCGTCCTCGCTGCGGTAGGGGGCGTGCGCCAACTCCACCAGCACGCGCTGCGCGAGGCGGCTCTTGAGGTTGAGCGCCAGCACGTCGCGCCAGGCGGCGTGCACGCGCACGCCGGCGCGCAGCACCTGCAGGTCGGCGCCGGCGCGGCCGGTGATGGCATGCACCTCCTGCGCGAGGAAGTCCTCCACGCCGGCGGCGCAGGGCAGGAAAAGGGAAAGGTCGTTCACGAAGCGGCGGCGGTCGGCGGGGTGGCGATTGTCGCCGCGGGCCGGCCGGCGGCCTTCAGGCCGAGCCGACGCGCCAGCTTGTGCAGGTTGCTGGCGTCCAGCCCGAGCGCGCGCGCGGCGGCGGCCCAGTGGCCCTGGTGGGCGGCCAGCGCCTCGTGGATCGCCTGGCGCTGGCAGGCCTCGACCTGCCGGCGCAGGCTGCCGGCGACGGCGGCGGGCGCCAGCGGCGCCGCACCCGGCGGCGCGGGCGGCAGCACCGACGGGTCCAGGTCCAGCAGCTCCGGCGCCAGGGTCACGATGTCGGTACGCGCCGCGCCGCGGCTGACGGCCTTGAGCGCGGCGCGGCTGATCACGTGCTCCAGCTCGCGCACGTTGCCCGGCCAGGGGTAGCTGCGCAGCGCCTCCTCGGCGGCGGCCGACAGCCGCAGGCTGCGCAGCCCCAGCCGCGCGCGGTTGAGTTCGAGGAAACGGCCCGCCAGCAGCAGCACGTCGCTGCCGCGCTCGCGCAGCGGCGGGATGGGGATCGGGTAGACCGACAGGCGGTGGTACAGGTCGGCGCGGAAGGCGCCGTCGCGCACCTGGTCGCGCAGGCTGCGGTTGGTGGCGGCGATCACGCGCACGTCCACCTTGCGCGGCTGGTCGGCGCCCAGGCGCTGGATCTCGCCGTTCTGCAGCGTGCGCAGCAGCTTGGCCTGGATCGCCAGCGGCAGCTCGCCCACCTCGTCGAGGAACAGCGTGCCGCCCTCGGCCGCCTCGAAGCGGCCGGGCCGGTCGCCCACTGCGCCGGAGAAGGCGCCGCGCACGTGGCCGAACAGCTCGCTCTCGGCCAGCGACTCGGGCAGCGCCGCGCAGTTGACGTGCACCATCGGCCCGCGCGCGCGCCGCGACAGGCGGTGCAGCCGGTGCGCGAACAGCTCCTTGCCCACGCCCGTCTCGCCCAGCAGCAGCACGGGCAGCTCGGAGTCGGCCACCACCTGCAGCTCGTGCAGCAGGTGGGCGATGGCCTCGCTCTGGCCGACGATCTCGCCCTCCTCGCGCGAGGCCGCGCCGCCGGCCGCCAGCACGCCGGCCGACTGCTGCGCGGCGGCGCGCAGCGCCAGCTCCAGCCGCGACACGCGCACGGCCGCCTCGACCAGCGGCTGCAGCTGCGCCAGTTCGAGCTGCATGGCCTCGTCGAAGGTGCCCACGGTCAGCGCGTCCAGCGTCAGCACGCCCCAGCGCTGGCCTTCCAGGTCCAGCGCCACGCCCATGCAGTCGTGCACGTGCAGCGGCTCGCCGGCGCGCTCGATCACCAGGCCGTCGTAGGGGTCGGGCAGGCCGCTGTCGTGGTGGAAGCAGGTGACCTCGCGCCGCTGCAGGATGGCCGCCAGCCGCGGGTGCTCCTTGATCGCGAAGCGCCGGCCGAGCGCGTCGCTGGTCAGGCCGTCCACCGCCACGGGGCGCAGCAGCTCGCCCTCGCCGTCCAGCCGCAGCAGGGCCACCGCGCCGCAGCGGAAGTGCAGGCGCAAGGTCTCGACCAGCCGCTGCGAGCGCACGGCCACCGGCAGGTCGGCCGCCAGGTCGGCCAGCAGCAGGGCGTGGACGGGGTTCATGGTGATAAATACCTCTCAGGGTCTTTATGACCTTCTTGAGCAATGGTGATTTTAACCATCACTTTTACAACCCATTGAATGCAAAGGGATTTTTTCTGGCGCGCGCCATGCAAGGAAGAAGGCATCCACACAACCGACCGAGAGAGTTTCATCATGTCCCCGCGACGTCTTCTCCCCATCGCCGTGGCCATCGCCGCATTGGTGTGCGCGACGGCGGTCCCGGCCCAGCAGGCGGGCGCGCCCGCCGCCACCCCGGCGCAGGCCGCGCAGGCCGCCGTCAAGCGCTTCGTGCTGCACACCAACATCGTGGACGGCAAGATGGTCTACGTGGACGACAAGGGCGCCGTCAACCCCACGCTGAACGCGGCGGTGGGCGACACGGTAGAGATCCTGCTCGACAGCGGCGAGGGCGCCGAGCACGACCTGGTCATCACCGAGCTGAACGTGGCCTCGCCCAAGTTCAGCGCGGGCACCGGCCGCCAGAGCGTGCGCTTCCAGGTCACGCAGCCGGGCGAGTTCAGCTACTTCTGCTCGGTGCCCGGCCACCGGCAGATCGGCATGGAGGGCAAGCTGCGCGTGACGGGCGAGGCCGTGGCCGCCAGCCCGGCCCGCGCCTCCACCGACGCGGCCCTGGCGCTGTACACGCCCGCGCCGGTGCCGCAGCGCGGGGCCGACCCGGCGGCGGTGGACGTCTCCGCCGATCCGGCCAAGGTGCCGCCGGCCATCGGCGCGCGCGCGCCGCAGACGCAGAAGGTGCGCCTGGAGACGGTGGAGCTGGCCGGCAAGCTCGACGACGGCACCAGCTTCACCTACTGGACCTTCGATCGCCAGGTGCCCGGCCCGATGCTGCGCGCCCGCGTCGGCGACACCATCGAACTGACGCTGGCCAACGCCAAGGACAGCAAGGCGATCCACTCCATCGACCTGCACGCGGTGACCGGCGGCCACGGCGGCGGCGAGCACACGCAGGTGGCGCCGGGCACCGAGAAGACCATCACCTTCAAGGCGCTCAACCCCGGCCTGTACGTCTACCACTGCGCCACGCCGCTGGTGCCGCAGCACATCGCCGCGGGCATGTACGGAATGATCCTGGTCGAGCCCGAGGCGGGCCTGGCCAAGGTGGACCGCGAGTACTACGTGATGCAGGGCGACATGTACACGCACCGGCCCTTCGGCGCCAAGGTGCACCAGGAGCCCGACCTGGACAAGATGTCCAACGAGCTGCCCGACTACTACGTCTTCAACGGCGCCGTCGGCGCGCTCAGCAAGACGCACAAGCTGCAGGCCAGGGTCGGCGAGACGGTGCGCATCTACTTCGGCGTGGGCGGCCCGAACAAGGTGGCCTCCTTCCACGTCATCGGCGAGATCTTCGACAAGGTCTACAGCGAGGCCTCGCTCACCGGCCTGAAGAACGACGTGCAGACCACGCTGGTCGCACCGGGCGGCGCCACCATCGTCGAGCTCAAGGTCGAGCACCCCGGCAGCTACCTGCTGGTGGACCACGCGCTCTCGCGCACCGCCAAGGGCGCGGTCGGCGTGCTCGAAGTCACCGGCGAGGGCGTGCCCGGCGTCTACAAGCCCCGGAAGCTCTGAGCAGGCCGGCGCCCCACGTACCCACCCCACCAAGGAGACCCCCATGGACTACCTCGACCAATCGCTGGGCCAACTGGCCCGCCGCATCCCGGGCGCGACGCGCCTGTTCGACCAGCACCACCTGGACT
>NZ_JBIQNC010000068.1:3675-21529 GCF_044462705.1 Xenophilus sp. | reverse complement strand
CCCAAGAACATCCTGATGATCGGCCCCACCGGCGTGGGCAAGACCGAGATCGCGCGCCGCCTGGCCCGGCTGGCCGACGCGCCCTTCGTCAAGGTGGAGGCCACCAAGTTCACCGAGGTGGGCTACGTCGGCAAGGACGTGGATTCCATCGTCCGCGACCTGGCCGAGGTGGCCGTCAAGCAGACGCGCGAGGCCGAGGCCGCCAAGGTGCGCATGCGCGCCGAGGACGCGGCCGAGGAGCGCGTCCTCGACGCGCTGCTGCCCGGCGCCCGCGGCGCCGACGGCTCGGCGCAGGGCGACAGCGGCAACGCCACCCGCCAGGCCTTCCGCAAGAAGCTGCGCGAGGGGCAGCTCGACGACAAGGAGATCGAGATCGAAGTGGCCGAGCAGCGCGCGCCGCTGGAGATCATGGGCCCCGCCGGCATGGAGGAGATGACCGAGCAGCTGCGCGGCATGTTCAGCCAGCTCGGCGGCGGCCGGCGCAAGGCGCGCAAGCTGCGCATCGCCGAGGCGATGCGCCTGCTCACCGACGAGGAGGCGGGCAAGCTGCTCAACGAGGAGGAGGTGCGCGCTCAGGCCATCGCCAACGCCGAGCAGAACGGCATCGTCTTCATCGACGAGATCGACAAGGTCGCCACGCGCAGCGAGGCGCAGGGGGCCGACGTGTCGCGCCAGGGCGTGCAGCGCGACCTGCTGCCGCTGGTGGAGGGCACGGCCGTCACGACCAAGTACGGCGTGGTGCGCACCGACCACATCCTGTTCATCGCCAGCGGCGCCTTCCACATGAGCAAGCCCAGCGACCTGATCGCCGAGCTGCAGGGGCGCTTCCCGATCCGGGTGGAACTGCAGTCGCTGTCGGTGGCGGACTTCGAGAGCATCCTCACGCAGACGCGCGCCTCGCTGGTCAAGCAGTACCAGGCGCTGCTGGGCACCGAGGGCGTGACGCTGGAATTCACGCCCGACGGCATCACCCGGCTGGCCACCATCGCCTTCGAGGTCAACGAGCGCACCGAGAACATCGGCGCCCGGCGCCTGTCGACCGTGATGGAGCGGCTGCTCGACGAGGTGAGCTTCGACGCCGCGAAGCTGGAAGGGCAGACCGTGCGCATCGACGCCGCCTACGTGGACGCGCGGCTGGCGGCACTAAGTCACGACGAGGACCTTTCCCGTTTCATCCTCTGAGGCGAGGTGCGGGCGGCGCCCACGCTTCACGAAGCACTTTCAGTGCTCTCGCTAAGTGCTTACTTCTAAACGACTTTCGAGGTGATTTGCTTCGCAGATTGCCTCGCTAAGTCGTTGATTCCATTACAAAAAATAGCGACGTGCCGCGTTGCGTGCCCATCCTTTCCTGCTACAGTGCAAAAAAGTGCAGTTAAGTGGGAAAAAGTGACGGCAGCCTCGCCTTCACGCCCCGACAACTGCCGAATCGGGGTTTCGGGGTCGTGTTTCAGGGCGCTTCATCGCTGAGTCTGGATGCCAAGGGGCGGCTGTCGGTGCCGACCCGGCATCGCGACGTCCTGCTGGCGACGGCCGGCGGGCAGCTCACGATCACCCGCCATCCCCACGGCTGTCTGATGATCTTCCCGCGCCCCGCGTGGGAGCAATTCCGCGAGAAGATCGCCGCGCTGCCGATGAACGCGCAGTGGTACAAGCGCCTGTTCCTCGGCAACGCCATGGACGTGGACATGGACGGCACCGGCCGCGTGCTGGTGTCGCCCGAGCTGCGGGCCGCCGCCGGCATCCAGCGCGAGACCCTGCTGCTGGGCATGGGCAGCCACTTCGAGCTGTGGGACAAGGCCACGCACGACGCCAAGGAAGCCGAGGCGCTGGCCGCCATGGATCCCCAGTCGCTGCAGGACCTGGCCTTCTGATGGGGCGGCCGCTTGAATACGCCCCTCGTCCACACCACGGTGCTGCTGCAGGAAGCCGTCGACGCCCTGCTGGGTGGGGCTGCGGCGCCCGGCGGCACCTTCGTGGACGCGACCTTCGGGCGCGGCGGCCACGCGCGCCGCATCCTGGAGCAACTGGGGCCGCAGGGCCGGCTGATCGCCTTCGACAAGGACCCGGAGGCGGTGGCGGAAGCGGGGCGCATCGCCGATGCGCGCTTTGCCATCCGGCACGAAGGCTTCACGGGGCTGGGAGCGCTGCCCCCGGGCAGCGTGGCCGGGATCCTCATGGATCTCGGCGTCAGCTCCCCCCAGATCGACGACCCCGCACGGGGTTTTTCTTTTCGTTTCGACGGCCCGCTCGACATGCGCATGGACACCACGCGCGGCCAGAGCGCGGCCGAGTGGCTGGCAACGGCCGACACACAGCAGATTGCAGAGGTGATTCGTGACTATGGCGAAGAACGGTTTGCTGTTCAGATTGCAAAGGCGATTGCTGCTCGCCGACAGGAACGGGGCCCAGTTTCAACCACCGCCGAGCTGGCCGAGCTCGTGGCTGGCGCGGTCAAAACCCGCGAGCCGGGCCAGAACCCTGCAACGCGCACATTTCAGGCTCTTCGGATTCACGTCAACGCCGAGCTTGAAGAGCTGCAACAGGCGCTAGGAGCGAGCCTGAACGTGCTGCAACCCGGAGGCCGGCTGGCGGTGATCAGCTTCCACTCGCTGGAAGACCGCATCGTCAAGCAGTTCATCGCCGCCCATTCGCGCGAGGTGTTCGACCGCCGCGCGCCCTTCGCCGCGCCCAAGGCGATGAAGCTGCGCGCGCTCGGGCGCGTGCGCCCGTCGGCGGCCGAGGTGGCGGCCAATCCGCGCGCCCGCAGCGCGATCCTGCGCGTGGCCGAACGCACGGAGGTGGCGGCTTGATCACGCGCCTGAACCTCTTCCTGCTGCTGGCCGTGATCGTCACGGCCATGGTGCTGGTGCACACCCAGTACCGTTCGCGCCAGCTCTACACGCAGCTGTACCGGGCGCAGAGCGAGGCGCGCACGCTGGAGACGGAGTTCGAGCGGCTGCAGGTGGACAAGCGGGCCCAGGCCACGCCGCTGCGCATCGAGAAGCTGGCCAAGGAGCAGCTCAGGATGCGCACCACCACGCCGGCCATCACCCAGTACGTGCGCGCCGACGGCACGGTGATCCCGGGCGTCGCCCCGCTGCCGCCGGAAGAGGCCGCGCGCCAGGCCGCCGCGGCGGCAGTCGCCGGCCGCGCCGGCGCGGCAACCGGCAGGAGCGGGCGATGAGCACCAGCCGCAGCGTGCGCTACACCACCAGCCCCCTGCTGGCGAGCAAGACGCCGGTCTGGCGCAGCAAGTTCATCGTCGCCAGCATCGCGCTGGGCTTCGTGGTGCTGGCCGGGCGCGCGGTGTACGTGCAGGTGATCGGCAACGACTTCTTCCTGCGCCAGGGCACGGTGCGCTTCGAGCGCACGCTGGCGCTGCCGGCCAACCGGGGCCGCATCCTCGACCGCAACGGGCTGATCCTCGCCTCCAGCGTCATCGCGCCCAGCATCTGGGCGATTCCCGAGGACATCGAGCGCGACGATCCGGACACCAAGGCCAGGCTGCGCCAGGTGGCCAAGCTGCTGGGCATGGCGCCCAAGGACCTGGACAAGAAGCTCGCCGACGAGGACAAGACCTTCGTGTGGATCCAGCGCCAGGTGGACGAGCCCATCGCCAAGCAGATCGCGGCGCTGAACATCAAGGGCCTGCACCAGACGCGCGAGTACAAGCGCCAGTACCCCGAGGGCGAGGCGGCCGCGCACGTGGTGGGCTTCACCAACGTGGAGGACCACGGCCAGGAAGGCATCGAGCTGGCCTTCGACAAGGCGCTGGCCGGCCAGCCCGGCTCGCAGCGCGTCATCAAGGACCGCCTCGGCCGCGTGATCGAGGGCGTGGGCGAGGTGGTGCCGCCGGTGGACGGCAAGGACATCCAGCTCGCGATCGACAGCAAGGTGCAGTTCTTCGCCTACCAGAAACTGCGCGACGCCGTCACCGCCAACAAAGCCAGGGCGGGCAGCGTGGTGGTGCTCGACGCCGTCACCGGCGAGGTGCTGGCGCTGGCCAACTACCCCAGCTACTCGCCCGACAGGCGCCAGAACCTCACCGGCGAGCAACTGCGCAACCGCGCCCTCACCGACACCTTCGAGCCCGGCTCGACCATGAAGCCCATCACCGTGGCGATGGCGATGGAGGCGGGCCGCATCAGGCCGCAGACCGTCATCGACACCTCGCCCGGGCGCTACCAGCTCGGCGGCTTCACCATCCGCGACACGCACAACTACGGCGCGCTCACGGTGGAGGGCGTGATCCAGAAGTCCAGCAACGTGGGCGCGCTGAAGATCGCGCAGAAGATGAGCCCGCACGAGATGTGGGACGTCTACACCGCGCTGGGCTACGGGCAGAAGCCGCAGATCGCCTTCCCCGGCGCCGTCAGCGGCCGGCTGCGCCCCTGGAAGACGTGGAAGCCGGTGGAGCAGGCCACCATGTCCTACGGCTACGGCCTGTCGGCCTCGCTGTTCCAGATGGCGCACTCGTACACCGCCTTCGCGCACGACGGCCGCGTCATCCCGGCCACCATCCTCAAGAGCAGCGAGCCGGCGGTGGGGGTGAAGGTGTTCTCGGCCGAGAACGCGCGCGCCGTGCGCAAGATGCTGCAGATGGCCGCCGGCCCCGGCGGCACCGGCCAGCGCGCGCAGACGGTGGGCTACTCGGTCGGCGGCAAGTCCGGCACGGCCCACAAGCAGGTGGGCAAGGGCTACGCCAGCAACAAGTACCGCGCCTGGTTCACCGGCATGGCGCCGATCGACAAGCCGCGCATCATCGTGGCGGTGATGATCGACGAGCCCAGTGCCGGCCAGTACTACGGCGGCGCGGTGGCGGCGCCGGTGTTCAGCGAGGTGGTGCAGCAGACGCTGCGCATGATGAACGTGCCGCCGGACCTGGCCGTCAAGCCCCTGGTCGTGACCGAGGGCGTGGAGGAGAGCTTCTGATGGCCCTGCAGATGCTCCGCAGCCCCGACGAGGCCGCGCGCTGGCTACACCAGCGCGTGCAGGGCGACCTGTTCGCCGACAGCCGCCGCGTCGGCCGCGGCGACGGCTTCATCGCCTGGCCGGGCGCGGCCGTCGACGGGCGGCAGTTCGTCGGCGCGGCGCTGGCGCAGGGGGCGGCCGCCTGCCTGGTGGAGCACGAGGGCGCGGACGCCTTCGGCTTCGCGCGGGAGGGCGGCGCCGGCGGCGCGTCCGTCGCCGCCTATGCCGGCCTGAAGGCCGCCACCGGCCCGATCGCCGCCGCCTACTACGAGCAGCCCTCGCATGCGCTGGACGTGCTGGCCGTCACCGGCACCAACGGCAAGACCTCGACCGCCTGGTGGCTGGCGCAGGCGCTCACCGCCTGCACGGGCGCGGGGCCCTCGCCCTGCGCCGTCGTCGGCACCCTCGGCATGGGCGTGCCGCCGGCGCTGGAATACACCGGCCTGACCACGCCCGACCCCGTCATGCTGCAGCGGGCGCTGCGCCACTTCGTGCGCGCCGGCTTCGGCGCCTGCGCCATCGAGGCCTCCTCCATCGGCCTGGCCGAGCGGCGGCTGGACGGCACGCGCATCGCGGTGGCCGTGTTCACCAACTTCACGCAGGACCACCTGGACTACCACGGCAGCATGGAGGCCTACTGGCAGGCCAAGGCGGAACTGTTCCGCTGGCCGGGCCTGCGCGCGGCGGTGGTCAACATCGACGACGTGAAGGGCGCCGCCCTGGTGAAGGACCTGCTGGACGCCGGCGCGGCACCGGGCCTGGACATCTGGACGCTCTCGTCCGCCGGCCACGGCGCGCGGCTCGAGGCGCGCGACGTCGGCCACGGCGGGCAGGGGCTGGCCTTCACCGTGGTGGAGGACGGCATGGCGCCGGTGCGCCTGGCCACCGGCCTGATCGGCGACTACAACGTGGCGAACCTGCTGGGGGTCATCGGCACGCTGCGGGCGCTGGGCCTGTCGCTGGAAGCGGCCGTGGCTGCCTGCCGCGACCTGGGCAGCGTGCCCGGCCGCATGGAAATCGTGACAGCCCCCGGAAGCCGGCACGCCGGCTTCGTCCCCCAAGGGGAGCAGGAAGACTCGGGAGCGGCCCAGCGTCTTCCCGGGGGCGGCCAGCACGCGCCGCTGGCCGTGATCGACTACGCTCACACGCCCGACGCGCTGGACAAGGCGCTGGCCGGCCTGCGCGCCTTCGCGGCGCAGCGCGGCGGGCGGCTGTGGTGCGTCTTCGGCTGCGGCGGCGACCGCGACCCGCTCAAGCGCCCGATGATGGGCGCCGTGGCCGAGGCGCGCGCCGACGTGGTAGTGCTCACCAGCGACAACCCGCGCGGCGAGTCGCCCGATCGGATCCTGAGCCAGATCCTGCGCGGCCTGGCACGGCCGGAGGCGGCCCGCGTGCAGGTCGACCGCGCAGCGGCCATCGCCGAGACGATCGCCGAGGCCGACACGGCCGACGTGGTGCTGATCGCGGGCAAGGGCCACGAGGCCTGGCAGGAGATCGCCGGCCGGCGCCAGCCCTTCTCCGACCGCGTGCACGCCGAAGCGGCGCTGCGCGCCAGGAGCGCAGCATGACCGGCACGATGCTCTTCACCCTGCAGCAGGCGTTGGCCTGGGTGCCCGGCGCTCGCCTGGTGGGCGACGGCGCCACGCCGGTCGCCCGCGTCCACACCGACAGCCGTAGCCTCGCCGCCGGCGACCTGTTCGTGGCCCTGAAGGGCGAGCGCTTCGACGGCCATGCCTTCCTGCCCCAGGCGCGCGCGCACGGCGCCGTGGCGGCCGTGGCGCAGGCCGGGCTGGCACAGGCCGGCCTGCCCGGTCTGGAGGTGCCCGACACGCTGGCCGCGCTCGGCGCCATCGCGCACGGCTGGCGGATGCAGTTCGAACTGCCGCTGATCGCCGTCACCGGCAGCAATGGCAAGACGACGGTGACGCAGATGATCGCGGCGATCCTGCGCACCTCGGCCGGCGCGCGCGCGCTGGCCACCGAAGGCAACTTCAACAACGAGGTCGGCCTGCCGCTGACGCTGATGCGCCTGCGGCCCGAGCACCGCCTGGCGGTGGTCGAGCTGGGCATGAACCACCCCGGCGAGATCGCGCGGCTGGCCGCCATCGCGCAGCCCACGGTGGCGCTGGTGAACAACGCACAGCGCGAGCACCAGGAATTCATGGCCACGGTGGAGGCGGTGGCGCGCGAGAACGGCAGCGTGTTCGCTGCGCTGCCGCCGCAGGGCACCGCGATCTTCCCGGCCGGCGACGACTACAGCGAGCTGTGGGAATCGATGGCGCGCGAGGAGGCCGGGCGCCGCTGCATCCGCTTCGGCACTTCGGCCGATGCCGACATCGCGCTGGGCGAGGCGCACTGGCAGGGCGAGGCGTGGGCGCTGGAGATCCGCACGCCGCTGGGGCCGCTGGCGACGCACCTGCACATCGCGGGCCGCCACAACCTGCACAACGCGCTGGCGGCCACCGCCTGCGCGCTGGCGGCGGGCGTGTCGCTGGACGAGATCGCGCGCGGCCTGGCGGCCTTCGAGCCGGTCAAGGGCCGCTCGCGCAGCCGGCTGGTGGCGCGCGCCGGCGCCGCGCCGCTGACGCTGGTGGACGACAGCTACAACGCCAACCCCGATTCCGCACGCGCCGCCATCGACGTGCTGGCCGAACTGCCGGGCCCGCGCCTGCTGGTGCTGGGCGACATGGGCGAGGTCGGCGACCAGGGCCCGCAGTTCCATGCCGAGGTGGGCGAGTGGGCGCGCCGGCGCGGCATCGACGCGGTGTACGGGCTGGGCGAGGCCTGCGCGCATGCCATCGCCGCCTTCGGCCGCGAGGGCCGCCACTTCGCCGACATCGATGCGCTCAACGCCGCGGTGCGCGAGCAGCTGCCCGCGTGGGGCAGCGTGCTGGTCAAGGGCTCGCGGTTCATGCGGATGGAGCGCGTGGTGCAGGCCGTCGAGGCGGCGCTCGCGCCCGCCCGCGACAACGACGACAACGAGGAGGCCGGCCATGGTGCATGAACCCGGCGCGCGCGCATGCTGCTGAGCCTGACCCAATGGTTGCAGACCCTCTCGCCGGAGCTGGGCTTCCTGCGCGTGTTCCAGTACCTGACCTTCCGCGCGCTGATGGCGGCGGTGACCGCGCTGCTGTTCGGCCTGGCCGCGGGCCCCTGGGTGATCGGCCGCCTGACGGCGCTGAAGATCGGCCAGCCGGTGCGCGGCTACGCGATGGAGACGCACCTCTCCAAGAGCGGCACGCCCACCATGGGCGGCGTGCTGGTGCTGTTCTCGATCGCGCTGGCCACGCTGCTGTGGTTCGACCTGTCGAACCGCTTCGTGTGGGTCGTGCTGTGGGTCACGCTGGGCTTCGGCGCCATCGGCTGGGTGGACGACTGGCGCAAGGTCGTCAACAAGGACCCGGAGGGCATGCGCTCGCGCGAGAAGTACTTCTGGCAGTCGCTGATCGGGCTGATAGCGGCCTTCTACCTGCTGTTCGCCATTTCCGAAAGCTCCAACGGCCGCGTGCTGGAGCTGTTCGTCAACTGGGTGAGTTCCGGCTTCGACATGGACTTCCCGCCCAAGACGCACCTGCTGCTGCCCTTCTTCAAGGAGATCAGCTATCCGCTGGGCGGCATCGGCTTCGTGATCCTGACCTACCTGGTCATCGTCGGCGCCAGCAACGCGGTCAACCTCACCGACGGGCTGGACGGGCTGGCCATCATGCCGGTGGTGATGGTCGGCTCGGCGCTGGGCGTGTTCGCCTACGTCACCGGCAGCGCCGTCTACAGCAAGTACCTGCTGTTCCCGCACATTCCCGGCTCGGGCGAGCTGCTGGTGTTCTGCTCCGCGATGGCGGGCGCGGGCCTGGCCTTCCTGTGGTTCAACACGCACCCGGCGCAGGTCTTCATGGGCGACGTGGGCGCGCTGGCGCTGGGCGGCGCGCTGGGCACGGTGGCCGTCATCGTGCGCCAGGAGATCGTGTTCTTCGTGATGGGCGGCATCTTCGTGGTCGAGGCCATCTCGGTGATGGCACAGGTCAGCTACTTCAAATACACGAAGAAACGCTATGGCGAGGGCCGGCGCGTGCTGAAGATGGCACCCTTGCACCATCACTTCGAGAAGAGCGGCTGGCGCGAGACCCAGGTGGTGGTGCGCTTCTGGATCATCACCATGCTGCTGTGCCTGGTGGGGCTGTCCACCCTGAAGCTGAGGTGAACCGGCGATGAAGCACCTCCAGGATCTGCACGTCCTCGTCCTCGGCCTCGGCGCGTCCGGGCTGGCGATGGCGCGCTGGTGCGCGCGCCACGGCGCGCAGGTGACGGTGGCCGACACGCGCGAGGCGCCGCCGCAGTTGGCCGTGCTGCGCGAGCAGTTGCCGCAGGTGAAGTTCGTCGGCGGCCCGTTCAGCGCGGCGCTGGTCGAAGGCACGCCGATCCGCGCCGTGTACCGCTCGCCCGGCCTGTCGCCGGCCGCCATCGCGCCGGTGGCCGACGCGGCGCGCGCCATCGGGCTGCCGGTGGGCGGCGAGCTGGACCTGTTCGTGCAGGCGCTGGCCGATCTGCGCGAGGCCGACGAGACGCCGCAGGCCGACGAAGTTCCGGAGGCCGAGGCACCGGCCGAAGCGCAGGCCGAGGAGGCCCCGGCCGCCGCCGAACCCGCCCCCGCATCCGACGACGAGGCGCCCGCGCCCGTCATCGCCCCGCCGCCGGCCGAAACCGGCTACCGCCCCGCCGTGCTCGCCGTCACCGGCACCAACGGCAAGACCACCGTCACCTCGCTCACCGGCCTGCTGGTCGAGCGGGCCGGGCGCACGGTGGCCGTGGCCGGCAACATCGGCCCCAGCCTGCTCGACACGCTGGCCGAGCGGATGGACGCGGGCGACCTGCCGCAGGCATGGGTGCTGGAGCTGTCCAGCTTCCAGCTCGACGGCGTGCGCGGCTTCGAGCCGACGGCCGCCACGGCGCTCAACATCACGCAGGACCACCTGGACTGGCATGGCGACATGGCGGCGTATGCGGCGGCCAAGGCGCGCATCTTCGGCGAGCGCGGCCTGATGGTGCTCAACCGCGACGACGAGGCGGTGATGGCGATGCTGCCGCCGCCGGTGCGCGCGAAGCTGCAGCGGCCGCAGCAGCGCGCGCACGTCACCTTCGGCAGCGGCCTGCCGCAGCGCCCGGGCGACTTCGGCATCGAGCGCGTCAACGGCATGGCCTGGCTGGTGCGCGCGCACGAGGCCGACGAGACGCAGAAGCGCAAGCGCGGCGCCGCGCGCCGCGCCGGGCCGCCCCAAGCAAGCGCGCACCCCCTCGGGGGGCAGCGAGGACACGCAGTGCCGAGCGTGGGGGTTTCAAGTGATGAGGAAGAGATCCACCTGCAGCGCCTGATGCCGGCGGACGCGCTGCGCATCCGCGGCCAGCACAACGCCATGAACGCGCTGGCCGCGCTGGCGCTGGCCGTGGCCGCCGGCTGCCCGCTGGCGCCGATGCTCTACGGCCTGCGCGAGTACGCCGGCGAGCCGCACCGCGTGGAGCCGGTCGCGCTGGTCGACGACATCGAGTTCTTCGACGACAGCAAGGGCACCAACGTCGGCGCCACCGCGGCCGCGCTGCTGGGCCTGGGCGGCGAGCGCAGCGCCGGGCCGCCCCAAGCAAGCGAGAGCCCCCTTGGGGGGCAGCGAGGACACGAAGTGCCGAGCGTGGGGGCCGTCGTCCAGCGGCGCATCGTGCTGATCGCGGGCGGCGAGGGCAAGGGCCAGGACTTCGGCCCGCTGGCCGAACCGGTGGGCCGCTACGCCCGCGCCGTGGTGCTGATCGGCCGCGACGCGCCGATCCTCCGCGCCGCGCTGGAAGGCACCGGCGTGCCGCTGCTGGACGCCGCGTCGATGGACGAGGCCGTGCTGCTGGCTGCGCGCCGCGCGCAGCCCGGCGACGCGGTGCTGCTGTCGCCCGCCTGCGCCAGCTTCGACATGTTCCGCGACTACGCGCACCGCGCCGAGGTGTTCCGGGGCGCCGTGCAGGCGCTGGCCGACGACCCGGCGCCGATGCGCGAGGGCGCCGCCGCGCCCGTCGAGGGAGAGGACGCGACATGAGCAGCCCCGCCGCCGCCACGCCCAACGCCCGTCCGGGCTTCCTCTCGGGCCTCTCCGGCCTGTTCGGCCGCGCCCGCCGCGGCATGGACGCGCTGCCCATGCACCTGCCGGTGCGCCTGGGCGGCAGCGACTTCACGCAGACCAAGGCCGCGCCGGTGCGCGTGCTGGGCTTCGACCAGGCGATGCTGTGGGTCATCGTCGCGCTGCTGGCCTGGGGCCTGGTGATGGTGTATTCGGCCTCCATCGCGCTGGGCGACAACCCGCGCTTCGCGCGCGCCAACTACGGCCAGGGCTTCTTCGTGCTGCGCCACGGCGCCTTCATCGCCATCGCCTTCATCGCCGGGCTGCTGGCCTTCCAGGTGCCGATGCGCCAGTGGGAGCGCATCGCGCCGTGGCTGTTCATCGTCTCCATCCTGCTGCTGGTGCTGGTGCTGATCCCGCACATCGGCCGCGTCGTCAACGGCGCGCGGCGCTGGCTGCCGCTGGGCCTCATGAACTTCCAGCCCTCGGAGCTGGCCAAGCTGGCGATGGTGCTCTACGCCTCCAGCTACATGGTGCGCAAGATGGAGATCAAGGAGCGCTTCTTCCGCGCCGTGATCCCGATGGCGCTGGCGGTGGTGGTGGTGGGCATGCTGCTGCTGGCCGAGCCGGACATGGGCGCCTTCGTGGTGATCGCGGTCATCGCCATGGGCATCCTGTTCCTGGGCGGCGTGAACGCGCGCATGTTCTTCCTGATCGCCGCGCTGGTGGTGGTGGCCTTCGCCATCATGGTGGCGGCCAGCCCCTGGCGGCGCGAGCGCATCTTCGCGTACCTCGATCCCTTCAGCGAGGAGCACGCGCTGGGCAAGGGCTACCAGCTCTCGCACGCGCTCATCGCCATCGGCCGCGGCGAGATCTTCGGCGTCGGCCTGGGCGGCAGCGTCGAGAAGCTGCACTGGCTGCCCGAGGCGCACACCGACTTCCTGCTGGCCGTGCTGGGAGAGGAGTTCGGCCTGGTCGGCCTGCTGCTGATCATCTGCCTGTTCTTCTGGCTGACGCGCCGCATCATGCACATCGGCCGCCAGGCCATCGCGCTGGACCGCGTCTTCGCCGGCCTGGTGGCGCAGGGCGTGGGCATCTGGATGGGCTTCCAGGCCTTCATCAACGTGGGCGTGAACCTCGGCGCGCTGCCCACCAAGGGCCTGGGCCTGCCGCTGATGAGCTTCGGCGGCTCGGCCATGCTGCTGAACCTGATCGCCTTGGCGCTCGTGCTGCGGGTCGACTACGAAAACCGCGTCCTCATGCGCGGAGGCCGCGTATGAGGATGCGGTTTCACCAAAACCGCGTGCAGCGCGTAGCGCTGCGAGGCGCGTCAGCGCCGCTGATGCGCGGAGGCCGCGTATGAGGACAGCCCTGGTCATGGCAGGCGGCACCGGCGGCCACATCTTCCCCGGCCTGGCCGTGGCGGAAGAGCTGCGCGCGCGCGGCTGGCGCGTGCACTGGCTGGGCGCGCCGGGCAGCATGGAAGAGCGGCTGGTGCCGCCGCGCGGCTTCGCCTTCGAGCCGGTGCAGTTCGGCGGCGTGCGCGGCAAGGGCCTGCTCACGCTGGCGCTCCTGCCGCTCAAGCTGCTGCGCGCCTTCTGGCAGAGCATCGCGGTGGTGCGCCGCGTGAAGCCCGACGTGGTGGTCGGCCTGGGCGGCTACATCACCTTCCCGGGCGGGATGATGGGCGTGCTGCTGGGCCGGCCGCTGGTGCTGCACGAGCAGAACTCGGTGGCCGGCATGGCCAACAAGGTGCTGGCCGGCGTGGCCGACCGGGTGTTCACCGCCTTCCCCCATGTCATGCCCAAGGCGAAGTGGGTGGGCAACCCGCTGCGCGAGGAATTCCTGCGCCAGAGCCCGCCCGCCGAGCGCTTCGCCGGCCGCAGCGGGCCGCTGAAGCTGCTGGTGGTCGGCGGCAGCCTGGGCGCCAAGGCGCTCAATGCCGTCGTGCCGAAGGCACTGGCGCGCATCGCGCCCGGGGAGCGGCCGATCGTGCTGCACCAGAGCGGCGAGAAGCAGATCGACGAACTGCGCGCCAACTACGCGGCCGCGGGCGTCGAGGCCGAGCTGACGCCCTTCATCGACAACCCGGCCGAGGCCTATGCCGAGGCCGACCTGATCGTGGCGCGCGCCGGCGCCAGCACGGTGACCGAGATCGCTGCCGTGGGCGCCGCCGCGCTGTTCGTTCCCTTTCCGTCGGCGGTCGACGACCACCAGACCACCAACGCCCGCTTCCTCGCCGACGCGGGCGCGGCCTGGCTGGTGCAGCAGACCGACCTGACCCCTGAACTGCTGTCCGACTTGCTCCTGAAAACCGAACGCCCGGCGCTGCTGGACCGCGCGCTCAAGGCCAAGACGCTCGAAAAGACCGAAGCCACCCGGGAGGTGGCGAATGCCTGCGAGGAACTCGTGAAGGGAGGCCGCGCATGAAGCACGCGATCCGTCACATTCACTTCGTGGGCGTGGGCGGCTCCGGCATGAGCGGCATCGCCGAGGTGCTGCTGAACCTGGGCTACGCCATCTCCGGCTCCGACCTGGCCGACAGCGCGACGCTGCGCCGCCTGGCCGGGCTGGGCATCCGCACCTTCGTCGGCCACGCGGCGGCGCACATCGAGGGCGCCGACGCGGTGGTGACCTCCACCGCGGTCAAGCCCGACAACCCCGAGGTGGTCGCCGCGCGCGAGCGCCGCATCCCGGTGGTGCCGCGCGCCCTGATGCTGGCCGAGCTGATGCGCCTGAAGCAGGGCATCGCCATCGCCGGCACGCACGGCAAGACCACCACCACCAGCCTGGCGGCCAGCGTGCTGGCGGCGGCGGGGCTCGATCCGACCTTCGTCATCGGCGGGCGCCTGAACAGCGCCGGCGCCAACGCGCGGCTGGGCGGCGGCGACTACATCGTGGTCGAGGCCGACGAGTCCGACGCCTCCTTCCTCAACCTGCTGCCCGTGATGGCGGTCGTCACCAACATCGACGCCGACCACATGGAGACCTACGGCCACGACTTCGGCCGGCTGCAGCAGGCCTTCGTCGACTTCCTGCACCGCATGCCCTTCTACGGCGTGGCGATCCTGTGCACCGACGATCCGGCGGTGCGCGGCATCGTGCCCCAGGTCACCTGCCCGGTGACCAGCTACGGCTTCGCCGAGGATGCGCAGGTGCGCGCCATCGACGTGCGCGCGGCCGGCGGCCAGATGCACTTCACCGCCCAGCGCCGCAACGGCGTGGTGCTGCCCGACCTGCCCGTCGTGCTCAACCTGCCGGGCGAGCACAACGTGCGCAACGCGCTGGCGATCATCGCGATGGCGGTGGAGCTGGGCATCCCCGACGAGGCGGTGCAGCGCGGCCTGGCCGGCTTCAAGGGCGTGGGCCGGCGCTTCCAGCGCTACGGCGAGATCGCGGCGTCCGCCGGCGGCACCTTCACGCTGATCGACGACTACGGCCACCATCCGGTCGAGATGGCCGCCACCCTGGCCGCGGCGCGCGGCGCCTTCCCCGGCCGGCGGCTGGTGCTGGCCTTCCAGCCGCACCGTTACACCCGCACGCGCGACTGCTTCGAGGACTTCGTCAAGGTCATCGGCAGCGCAGACGCGGTGCTGCTGTCGGAGGTGTATGCCGCCGGCGAGGCGCCCATCGTGGCCGCCGACGGCCGCAGCCTGGCGCGCGCCCTGCGCGTGGCCGGCAAGGTGGAGCCGGTCTTCGTCGACGACGTCGCCGCCATGCCGCAGGCCGTGCTGGACAACGCGCGCGACGGCGACGTGGTGCTGTGCATGGGCGCCGGCTCCATCGGCGCGGTGCCGGGCAAGGTGGTCGCGCTGGCCGGCGGCGCATCCATGCAGGAAGGACGGGCAGCATGAGCACCGTCCGGCCGCCCGAAGGTGCTCGCACCGCAGCCCGTCAGGGCGGAGGTACTCTGATGACCCCGATCGACCCCAAGGCCGTCGGCAAGGTGGCGGTGCTCTTCGGCGGCAGCTCCGCCGAGCGCGAGGTGTCGCTCATGTCCGGCAGCGGCGTGCTGCTGGCGCTGCGCTCGCGCGGCGTCGACGCGCATGCCTTCGATCCCGCCGAGCGCGACCTCGCCGACCTGAAGCGCGAGGGCTTCGCGCGCTGCTTCATCGCGCTGCACGGCCGCCACGGCGAGGACGGCACGGTGCAGGGCGCGCTGGAACTGCTGGGCATCCCCTACACCGGCTCCGGCGTCATGGCCTCCAGCGTGGCGATGGACAAGGTGATGACCAAGCGCCTGTGGCAGGCCGACGGCCTGCCCACGCCGAAGTACGTGCGCCTGGCCGAAGACCAGCAGTCGCGCGAGCAGGTGCGCGCCGTGCCCGACGTGCTGGGCCTGCCGTTGATCGTCAAGCCGCCGCGCGAGGGCTCCTCCATCGGCGTGACCAAGGTGCGCGGCTATTCCGAGATGCAGGACGCCGTGAAGCTGTCGGCGCGCTACGACCCCGACGTGCTGTGCGAGGAGTTCATCGAGGGCGAGGAAGTGACCTGTCCCGTGCTCGGCAGCGGCCTCGATGCCGTGGCGCTGCCGGTGGTGCGCATCGCCGCGCCCGAGGGCGCCTACGACTACCAGAACAAGTACTTCACCGACGAGGTGAAGTACCACTGCCCGGCCGGCCTGCCCGACGCGCTGGAAGAGGAGATCCGCCACATCACCCTGGCCGCCTACCGCACGCTGGGCTGCCGCGGCTGGGGCCGGGCCGACCTGATGATCCGCGCCGGCGACCGCAAGCCCTTCCTGCTGGAGATGAACACCTCGCCCGGCATGACCAGCCACTCGCTGGTGCCGATGTCGGCGCGTGCCGCCGGCATCGATTACGAGGAGTTGTGCCTGCGCGTGCTGGCCACCGCCACGCTGGACTCGGCGCGGCGGGCCACCGCAGAGGAGGACGCTGCCTGAGGCGTTCGACCATGGCCGACACCCTGCCCGCACCCTTCGACGTCCGGCTCATGAACGTGCTGGCCACGCTGCTGTTCGCCCTGTTCGGCGTGATGCTGCTGGCCGCCGGCGCATGGTGGGTGCTGCGCCAGCCCTTCTTCCCGCTGGCGGGCATCAAGGTGGACGGCGACGTGACGCACAACAACGCCGTGACCCTGCGCGCCAACGTGGCGCCGCAGTTGCGCGGCAACTTCTTCACCGTGGACCTGGCCCAGGCGCGCGCCGCCTTCGAGTCGGTGCCCTGGGTGCGCAAGGCGGTCGTGCGGCGCGAGTTCCCCGACCGGCTGCGCGCGACCCTGACCGAGCACCGGCCGGTGGCGCACTGGGGCGACGAGTCCGAGTCGCGCCTGGTCAACAGCTACGGCGAGGTGTTCGAGGCCAACAGCGCCGAGGCGGGCGACGACCTGCCGCGCCTGGCCGGCCCCGACGACCAGGCCGGCCACGTGCTGGGCATGTACCACGAGCTGGCGCCGCTGTTCGCGGCGGCCGAGCTGGACGTCGAGCAGCTGAGCCTGTCCAGCCGCGGAAGCTGGCAGGTGCGGCTGGACAACGGCGCCAGCATCGAGCTGGGGCGTGGCGACAGCGACGAGGTGACGGCACGCGTGCAGCGCTTCCTGCGCAGCGTGCGCCACGTGGCGGCGCAGTACGGCCGCACCGTGGACGCCGTGGAAAGCGCCGACCTGCGCCATGCCGACGCCTACGCCATCCGGCTGCGCGGCGTGACCGTGGCGCCGGAGGGCGGCACGCCCCCGGCACGGAAGAAATAGCGAGAAGAGCGAAAGAAGGAACCGCGAGGACATCTCACAATGGCCAAAGACTACAAAGACCTGGTCGTCGGACTCGACATCGGCACCGCCAAGGTGATGGTGGTGGTGGCGGAGGTGCTGCCCGGTGGCGAGCTCAAGCTGGCCGGGCTGGGCGTGGCGCCGAGCAACGGCCTCAAGCGCGGCGTGGTGGTCAACATCGACGCCACCGTGCAGAGCATCCAGCAGGCGCTCAAGGAAGCCGAGTTCATGGCGGACTGCAAGATCAGCCGCGTCTATACCGGCATCACCGGCAGCCACATCCGCGGCATCAACTCCAGCGGCATGGTGGCCGTCAAGGACAAGGAAGTCACCGCCACCGACGTCGCCCGCGTGGTCGAGACGGCGCGCGCCATCAACATCTCCAGCGACCAGCGCCTGCTGCTGGTGGAGCCGCAGGAGTTCGTGATCGACGGGCAGGACGTCAAGGAGCCCATCGGCATGAGCGGCATGCGGCTGGAGGCCAAGGTGCACATCGTCACCGGCGCCCAGAGCGCGGCCGAGAACATCATCAAGTGCGTGCGCCGCTGCGGGCTGGAGGTGGACCAGCTCATGCTCAACCCGCTGGCCTCCAGCCAGGCGGTGCTGACCGAGGACGAGCGCGAGCTGGGCGTGGTGCTGGTGGACATCGGCGCCGGCACCACCGACGTGGCCATCTTCACCGGCGGCGCGATCCGCCACACGGCCGTCATCCCGATCGCCGGCGACCTGATCACCAGCGACATCGCGATGGCGCTGCGCACGCCCACCAAGGACGCCGAGGACATCAAGGTCGAGAACGGCTTCGCCAAGCAGCTGCTGGCCGACCCCGAGACGCAGGTGGAAGTGCCCGGCCTGGGCGACCGCGGCCCGCGCATGCTCAGCAAGCAGGCGCTGGCCGGCGTGATCGAGCCGCGCATCGAGGAGATCTTCTCGCTGGTGCAGCAGGTGGTGCGCGAGTCGGGCTACGAGGAAGTGCTCTCGTCCGGCGTGGTGCTCACCGGCGGCAGCGCGGTGATGCCCGGCATGGTCGAGCTGGCCGAGGACATCTTCCTCAAGCCCGTGCG
>NZ_JBIQNC010000068.1:0-3575 GCF_044462705.1 Xenophilus sp. | reverse complement strand
AAGCAATCAAGGAGTCCATGATGCCCATCGAAATGATCGAAACCGAAGAGTTCAACCGGGGCACGCAGATCAAGGTGATCGGTGTCGGCGGCGGTGGCGGCAACGCCGTCGCGCACATGATCGAGCGCGGCGTGCAGGGCGTGGAGTTCATCTGCGCCAACACCGACGCCCAGGCGCTCAACCGCGGCCACTCGCACAAGTCCCTGCAGCTGGGCCTGACCGGCCGCGGCGCCGGCAGCAAGCCCCAGATCGGCCGCGAGTCGGCCGAGGTGGCGGTGGACGACATCCGCCAGGCCATCGAAGGCGCGCACATGCTGTTCATCACCGCCGGCATGGGCGGCGGCACCGGCACCGGCGCGGCGCCGGTGATCGCCCGCGTGGCCAAGGAGATGGGCATCCTCACCGTCGGCGTGGTGACCAAGCCCTTCGACTGGGAAGGCGGCAAGCGCATGACCAACGCAGAGCAGGGCCTGGCCGAGCTGGAGGCGAACGTCGATTCGCTCATCGTCATCCTGAACGAGAAGCTGCTCGACGTGCTGGGCGACGACGTGACGCAGGAAGAGGCCTTCGGCCACGCCAACGACGTGCTGAAGAACGCCGTCGGCGGCATCGCCGAGATCATCAACGAGTACGGCCACGTGAACGTCGACTTCGAGGACGTGCGCACGGTGATGGGCGAGCCCGGCAAGGCCATGATGGGCACTGCCTCGGCCAGCGGCCCCGACCGCGCGCGCATCGCCTCCGAACAGGCCGTGGCCTGCCCGCTGCTGGAGGGCATCGACCTGTCCGGCGCCAAGGGCGTGCTGGTGCTGGTGACGGCGTCGAAGGCCTCGCTGAAGCTGTCGGAGTCGAAGCTGGCGATGAACACCATCCGCGCGTACGCCTCGCCGGACGCGCACGTCATCTACGGCGCCGCCTACGACGAGCGCCTGGGCGACGAGATGCGCGTGACGGTGGTGGCCACCGGGCTTTCGCGCCAGAACGCCGGCCGCGGCCAGCCCGAGCTGCAGGTCATCCGCACCGGCACCGACAACATCCCCTTCGGCGTGCCGAACGTGGGCACGGGGATGGGGCAGCAGCCGGCGTACGACCCGCTGACGGTGCCGCGCGTGTGGGGGACCAACCGCACGAACGCCGCCGCGAAGATCGATGCGCTGACGGCCGGCGGCATGGACGACTTCGAGATCCCCGCCTTCCTCCGCCGCCAAGCTGACTGACGGGGCATCAAGCTACTGCGCGGCCCGATCTTGCGCCTGCGGTCCTCGCCGTACGCGAGTACGGCTGCGGTCCTCGGCGCAACCTCGGGCCGCTCGCTACGCTTGCTGCCCCATCAGTCGGTCCCGTTGGGCTTGCCCATGCTGACTATCGCTGCCATAGACAGGCTGAGGACGCGCCAGGAGAGGCCGGCACCTAAAATCGGCCGGATGCTCCAGCAACGCACGCTCAAGTCCATCTCCCGCGCCGTCGGCGTGGGGCTGCACAGCGGGCAGCGGGTGGAGCTGACGCTGCGGCCGGCGCCGGCGGACACGGGCATCGTGTTCCGACGGGTCGACCTGCCGGAGCCGGTCGACATCCCGATGAACGCGGAGGCGGTGACCGACACGCGGCTGGCCTCCACCGTCTCCAACGGCGGCGCCAAGGTGCAGACGGTGGAGCACATCATGTCGGCCTGCGCCGGCATCGGCATCGACAACCTCTACATCGACATCACGGCCGACGAGGTGCCGATCCTCGACGGCTCGGCCGCCTCGTTCGTGTTCCTGCTGCAGAGCGCGGGCGTCGAGTTGCAGAAGGCGCCGCGCCGCTTCATCGAGGTGCTGGCGCCGGTGGAGGTGCGCGAAGGCGAGGGCGCCAACGAGAAGTGGGCGCGGCTCGATCCGTACCACGGCTTCAGGCTCAGCTTCGAGATCGACTTCGACCACAAGGTCGTCAACTCGACCGGCCAGCGCTTCGAGTTCGACCTCGGCAGCGGCCAGTACAACCGCGACATCGCGCGTGCGCGCACCTTCGGCTTCACCAAGGAGGTGGAGTACATGCGCAGCAAGGGCCTGGCGCTGGGCGGCGGGCTGGACAACGCCATCGTCATGGACGACACCAAGGTGCTCAATGCCGGCGGGCTGCGCTACGACGACGAGTTCGTCAAACACAAGATCCTCGACGCGATGGGCGACCTGTACATCGTCGGCAAGCCGCTGCTGGCGGCCTACAGCGCCTTCCGCTCCGGCCACGCGCTGAACAACAAGCTGCTGCGCGCGCTGCTGGCGCAGCCCGAGGCGTACCGCGTCGTCACCTTCGACGACGAGCGCGCCGCGCCGCGCGGCTTTGCCGAGGTAGCGCGCGCCTGGTAGGGCGCTGCCGGCCGCCTCCTTCGCATGCTGCTCTTCCGCTGGGCCATCCTGCTCCTGCTGCTGGTGGCGGGCGTGTGCTTCGCCTTCTACGCCGCCACCGGCCAGGTGAAATATCGCCGCATCGGCTGGGTGGTGCTCAAGTGGACGCTGCTCGCGGCGCTGGGCTTCTTCGCGGTGCTGATCGCGGAGCGGGTCGCCTGAGTCCGTTCTTCAGCTCTGCCGGCTTGGGACGCACGGCAACTGCTTTCTCCAGTTCCGGCGCAAACGATGCAGAGGACCCTATGCGCCATCCTGTCGAAATGCTATTCGCTGAACTGACCTCTGTTCAGCCATTTCCCACAGGAGTCGTTGTGGTGCCTGAACGGATTCCTGGCACGGCATTTTTTCCGGGTGGAGCAGGGCTTTGGGCGACCGCGCCTGGTCGGCCGTGGCCGTCTATGCCCACCGAGGGTGTGATGGTCCTGGGGCATGACTTCCACTCGCTGAATGCCTTCAAAGAAACGCTGGCGAGAGGTGGCGAAGTCGTCATTGGCGCTGACGGTGAGCCGCAATCGCATGTGCCAAGTTGGACAAACCTCTTGGGCATGTTGAAGGAATTCGGTATTCCGCCTGAACGATGCTTCTTTACCAATGCGTATATGGGCCTGCGCGACGCGAACTTGGCGACGGGAAAATTTCCCGGCGCCAGAGATGCCACATTCGTCGAGAGGTGTCGCACATTCCTTGAGTTGCAACTCCGAGCACAGCGGCCAAGGCTGATCTTGACGCTGGGACAGTGGGTGCCGAGCTTTTTGGCCCCTCTGGCCGAGCGTCTTTCTGATTGGAAGTCATTGACGAGCCTCAATGCGATCGACCGTGCCGGCCCGGTTCGACACGAGGTGCGTTTCAATGGCAACGATATGGCGCCATGCTCCGTCGTGTGTCTTACTCATCCGAGCTTTCGTCCGCTCAACGTCAAAAAGCGTGAATATGGAGGTTCCAAGGGTGGAGATGCGGAGCACAAAATGGTCATAGACGCCATTTGCCAGTCAGGGGTTACCTTGCCATGAAGCCCGCCACATCTCACGCCCTGCTCGCCCGTCCCTGGGTGCCCGCCGCCTCGGAGGACCTCGTCCAGTCCATCGCCGCTGATGCCGCCGAGCGCGACGCGGCCTCCCTGGCCGGCGAGATCAACCGGCTCGTCGCCGAGAACCACCGCCTGCACGACACCGAGGGGTTGAACCTCAA
>NZ_JBIQNC010000067.1:0-21598 GCF_044462705.1 Xenophilus sp. | reverse complement strand
GTTCACCGTCGGCGCGGTGGGGCTGGCCCTGTTCTTCGGCGCCACGGTGCTGATGTCCAGCCTGGTGTTCAGCTTCCAGCGCTACTTCGAGCACCAGATCGAAGAGGGGCGCAAGATCTCGCAGTAGGCGGCAAGCCAGGCGCGGGCCGCGCGCTCAGACCAGGCCGTGGTCGAGGAGGAAGCGCCTGCGCCCCTGCACGAACATCGGCCGGCCGCGGTTGATCAGCGCCCGCACGACCATGGCGCGGGTGTCGGCGTCCACGTCGCTCATCAGCATTTCGCAGTCGTGCTCCAGGTAGATGTCGCGTGCGATCAGGTCGCGCTTGACGATCGGGCAGCCCATCAGGGTGCGGAAGAGCCCGAAGCCGAGGTGCACCTGGCTGCCCTGCGTCACCTCCAGCATGAGCCTGTCGATCAGCGCCTGCCGGGCCAGCGACTCGGCCATCTCCACGGTGAGCCGGTTGTCGGCCACCAGGGTGACGGCCGCTGCCTGGGCCGCCTGCGAGGACTGCGCGCGCCGCGCCTCGTCGGCCGCCTTGCATTGCTGCGCCAGTTGCGCCTTCCTGGCCGCGCGGTAGTTGCCCAGGGTCGGCGCGGCGGAAGGCTCCAGCGCCGGGCGGGCCGCCGCATCCGGCGCGGCCGCGGCGGCATCGTCCACCGCGGGCGCACGCACGGCGACGACGGGCTCGGAAACCGACAGCGGCTCGATCAGCCGCAGGGCCGACATCGACTGGGCCACGAGATGGTCCAGCGGCTGCAGCCGGAACGCGGGGCGCATGACGTTGATCATCGACATCAGCGTGCGCAGGTCCAGCGCGTGCAGGCGCCGCACGAGTTTCTCCGCGCCGTAGACCACGTCGATGGTGAAACCGCAGCGCTTGAGGCAGGCGGACAACCCCACCTCGCCGTGCAGGATGGCGTGGGGACGCAGGTCGTAGGGCCGGTAGCGCTGCCAGAACTGCTGGACATGGCGGTGGCCGAAGACCCGGCCGCCCACCGACAGCGCGTAGGAGCCCAGGTGGTGCGCCTTCTCGTGGTTCTCGAAGGCGCCGGTCACGTCGAACGCGCCGCCGCACAGGTCGCGCACCAGCGCGTCCAGGCGCTCGCCTTTCAGATAGAAGATGCTGTCGTTGAAATACAGCACGCGCTGCGGCCGCAGGCCCTGGGCATGCAGGTGCAGGCTGGCGGCCCGGTAGGCCCCCATGTCGCGCCCCACGTTGCGCCGCACCAGCACCCGGTGCGCACGCTCCAGCAGGCGGTCGTGCTCGCCTGGCGACAGGCGGCCGTTGCACACCACGATGGCATTGACGCCCGCGCGCTCCAGGGCATCCAGCAGGGCCATGAAGTCGGACGTGAGGCCGAACCGCGCGTACTTGACCACGATCGCGTACAGCCCGCCGGCGGCCGGGCGCGACGTCTCGTCGCTGAGGAAGCGCGGGCGCGAGTCCAGCGCCACGCTCGGCCACTGCCGCACTTTCGTCGCGGTGCAGTACCCGACATAGGCCAGGCGGATCGACATCAGCCGAAGCCGGGAAAGCAGCGATGGCATGCGGACTCCTCTTCGCGGAGCCCAGCCCGTGAGCTCTCTGTTAACCTTTGTCAAATAGTGTATCTGGGCGCCTCGCCGGACTCTCCGCGTCCCGCCCTCTTCCCCGCCCGATCCGCTGCGAGCCCATGGACTTCCGAAGCCACATCCGCGCCACCGTCTCCAAGATGCAGCGGGGCATCGAGATCGGTGCGTCCTACGCGCCGATCCTGCCCAAGGCCGAAGGCTATGGCGTCTACGTCGTGGACCACGCCAGCCACGACGAACTGCGCTCGAAGTACGGGGCCATGGGGGTCGATACGTCGCGCATCGAGCCGGTGGACGCCATCGACGACGGGGGCGAATTCACCCAGTTGCTGGAGGACGGCCAGCACTTCGACTACATCGTGGCCAGCCACGTGTTCGAGCATCTGCCGGACCCGATCCACTTCCTTCAGCGCTGCGACCGTGCGCTCGGCGAACACGGCCGGCTGATCCTGCTGATTCCCGACCGGCGCTTCACCTTCGACTACCTTCGCCCGGTGAGCACGACCGGCCAGTTGCTGCGCGCCTATCTCGCCGAGCAGCGCCGGCACGACCCCGGCGCGCTCTACGACCACTACGCCGGCAACGCCACGCGCGACGGCGTCCAGGTATGGGGGGACGCCGGCGGCGGGCACATCGCTTTCGCCGGCATCCCCGCCCAGGGCTATCAGGCTGCCGTGGCCAGCAACGAGGCGTACGTCGATTGCCATGCGTGGGTGTTCACCCCTTCGAGCCTGCGGCTGATCCTGGCCGATCTGCGCGCCCTGGGGCTGATCGGGCTGAACGAGGCCTTCTTCCACGAGAGCATCGGCTGCGAGTTCATGCTGGTGCTCTCGCGGTCGGCCCCCGCCACCGCGCCCGACCGCAGCGAGCTGGCGCGCGAGGCCATCCGGGAGGCCGCGCGCGGCGGCGTGCATACGGCGGCGCCGGCGGCGGGCGGGTTCATCGACGTGCCGGCCGGCTACGTGCGGGAGGCGCCCTCACCCCAGCAAGCCGTGGACCTGTTCGCCGGGCAGTGGGTGTCGGGCTTTCCGCCGGCCGTCGGCGTCCGGGCCGGCGACGTGCCGCTGCATGACGACGCGCGCATGGCATGGCTCCTGGAACGGCTGGGAGGTCGGGCCGGCCTCGACGGCCGCGACGTGCTGGAGCTCGGCCCGCTGGAGGCAGCCCACACGCGGCAACTGCTGGACGGCGGCGCCGCGTCGGTGCTGGCCGTCGAGGCCAACAAGTCGGCGTACCTGCGCTGCCTGATCGCCAAGGAAATCCTGAACCTGGACAGGGCACGCTTCCTCCTGGGCGACTTCAACGCCTTCCTGGAGGCAGACACGCGCCGCTGGCCGCTGGTCGTGGCGTGCGGCGTGCTCTACCACATGGCCGACCCGCTGCGCCTGCTGGAACTGCTGGCCGGCCGCACCGACACGCTGTACCTGTGGACCCACGTGATCGACGACGCGGCCATGCCCGAAGGCGATCCGCGCCGCGCGCCCGTGGCAGGGGTGGTGGCGCGCGCCTGGCGCGACCTGGAGATCCGTCTGCACCGGCGACCCTACGGACCGGTCACCGACGCCCGCTTCTGCGGCAGTGCCGCGGCCGAGCCGATGTGGATGGAGCGCGCGCAACTCCTCGAGGTGCTGGGTCGGCTGGGCTTCGACCACCTGGAACCGGCGCACGAGCAGCCCGACCACGCCGCCGGTCCGGCCCTGTCGATCCTGGCGCGCCGCCCACCTCAGAACGGATAGACGTCCTCGGCGATCTCGTCCATCTCGACCGGCCATTGCAGCGTCGTCTCGGCCACCTTGCGCACCAGCACGCAGGACATCAGGGCCACCGTGTGGGCCTCCCCGAAGTGCGAGGCGATCGTCGCATGGTGCGCGACCACGTAGCCCGTGCAGCCGTGCACCGCCTCCAGGATCTCGAAGCCGGTGGCGCGGTTGAAAAGCGCCTTCCACGCATGGCGCGAGAAGCGGAAGTAGTCGCAGGGCTCCTCGTGCAGCGGCCAGGTCTGCGGCGCCATGACCAGCGCCAGCGCGCCCTGGCGAAGCACCCGGTTCATCTCCAGCGCCACCTTCCACGGCATCAGGAGATGCTCGAAGACCACGAACGACATCGCCGCGTCGAAGGCCTGCAGCGGCAGCAGCCGGCTCATCTGGTGGGCATCGCCGACCACGTCGACATTGGGGCCCTCCATCACGTCCAGCCCGGTGTAGCGCCAGCCGGGCGGCAGGCGGTCGGTGTAGATCGCCCCCGTGCGCGCGCGCGAGCCCACTTCCAGCAAGTGCCCGGGCGGGCGCTCCGACAGCAGGTGGAAGAAGCGGTTCATCAGGGCCACGGACGGGTCTTCCTGGTCGCCCACGCCGACCGGTACGTTCAGCACGCGGCCGTCGTCGGTGTGCACCAGCAGTTCGGCCGTCCACAACGGCTGGGTGTCGGCGCCCACGCTCAGCAGCTCGTCGAAACGGCAGGCCCGGGCGCGCGCGCCGTGGCGGCGCGTCAGGTCGGGGCTGGCCAGGCCGCGCCGCGTGATCTCGAAGACCCGGCCGTCACCCAGGCGCAGCGCCAGCCGCACCACGTCGCCGCGGTCGGGCACCACGTGGCCCGACAGGTGGAGGGTCTGGTGGAAGAAGGAAAACCGCTCGACGCTGCAGCGGACGCCGGCCGTCGGGCTCGTGGGTGAAAGATGGATCATGCGCCGCTGCCGGCCCGGGCCGGGTGGAAGTCTGCGGCGCAGTATGCCAGCGGCCCGCAGCCCCGCGGCTCAGAACAACTGCAGGCTCAGCCAGTAGGCGATCGCCGCCACGAAGGCCGCCGCCGGGATGGTGAAGATCCACGCCCACACGATGTTGCCCGCCACGCCCCAACGCACCGCGCTCATGCGCCGCGTGGAGCCCACGCCGACGATGGCGCCGGTGATGGTGTGCGTGGTCGACACGGGAATGCCCAGCCCGGTGGCCAGGAACAGCGTCAGCGCCCCGCCCGTCTCGGCGCAGAAGCCGCCCACCGGCTTGAGCTTGGTGATCTTCTGGCCCATGGTGCGCACGATGCGCCAACCGCCGAACATGGTGCCCAGCGCGATGGCGGCATAGCAGCTCACCACCACCCACATGGGCGGTGCGCTGTCGGTGGCGGCCGCATGGCCGGTGGCCAGCAGCAGCATCCAGATGATGCCGATGGTCTTCTGCGCGTCGTTGCCGCCGTGGCCCAGGCTGTAGGCGCCGGCGGAGACCAGTTGCAGCCGGCGGAACCAGCGGTCCACGCGCGACGGCGTGGAGCGGCGGAACAGCCACGCCACCGCGACCATCATCACCGAGCCGAGCAAGAAGCCCAGCAGCGGCGAGACGAAGATGAAGGCCACCGTCTTCCAGATGCCGGCGCCCACCAGGCCGCCGGTGCCGGTCTTGGCCATCACCGCGCCCACGATGCCGCCGATCAGCGCATGCGAGGAACTGCTGGGAATGCCGTAGTACCAGGTGACCAGGTTCCAGCTGATGGCGCCGATCAGCGCGCCGAAGACCACATGCACGTCGATCACGTCGGCATGGGCGATGCCCTTGCCCACCGTGGCCGCCACGCTCAGGTGGAACACGAAGATGGCGATGAGGTTGAAGAAGGCCGCGAAGACCACGGCCTGCCCGGGCCGCAGCACGCCGGTGGACACGACGGTGGCGATGGAGTTCGCCGCGTCGTGGAAGCCGTTCATGAAATCGAAGGCGATGGCCAGCGCGACCAGCACCACCACCACCCACAGGGCGACCTGGACCGAAGCCATCGTGCGCTCCCGTCCGCTTCAGGAATTCTCGAGGATGATGCCCTCGATCACGTTCGCCACGTCCTCGCAGCGGTCGGTGATGGTCTCCAGCAGCTCGTAGATGGCCTTGAGCTTGATGACCTCGCGCACGTCGGGCTCCTCGCGGAAGAGCTTGCTCATGGCGCTGCGCATCACGCGGTCGGCGTCCGATTCGAGGCGGTCGATCTCCTCGCAGGTCTTGAGGGTGGCCTCGGCCACCGCCGGGTCGGAGATGCGGCCCAGGTACTTCACCGCGTCCTTCAGCCGGTCGCAGCACTTGACGCTCAGGGTGGTCAGGCGCGCGATCTCCTCGGTCATGTGGCGCACGTCGTACAGCGCCATGGTCTCGGCGCAGTCCTGCATCAGGTCGGCCACGTCGTCCATCGTGTTGATGAGCTTGTGGATCTGCTCGCGGTCGATGGGCGTGATGAAGGTCTTGTGCAGCAGCCGGTTGACGTCGTGCGTCACGCGGTCGGCGGCGCGCTCGGCGTTGTCGACGTCGCGGTTGTACTGCTCGCGCAGGTGCAGATCGCTGTAGTTGGCCACCAGCTGCTCGAAGGCGCGGGCGGCCTCGACGATGCGCTCGGCATGCTGGTTGAACATCTCGAAGAAGTTGCCCTCGCGGGGCAGGAGCTTGCCAAGCATGGCGGCGTTTCCCTACACGGAATTGGCGACAGGGTGATGACACCCACAAACCCGTCGAGTGTAATTTGCCGGCCCCTGCCGGCCGGGCGGGCGGTTCAGAGACGTTCGATGCGCTGGCCGGCGACGGCAGCGAGCTGGCTCGCGGACACCTGCTCCGGCGCGATCTCGGCCAGGGGGCGCAGCACGAAGGCGCGCTGGAACATGCGCGGGTGCGGCAGGACGAGGGCGGGCGTGTCCAGCCGGGCGTCGCCGTGCAGCAGCAGGTCCAGGTCCAGCGTGCGCGGCGCGTTGCGGTAGGGGCGCTCGCGGCCCGCCCCGGACTCGATGCGCTGCATCTGCGCCAGCAGTTCCAGCGGAGCGAGCGTCGTGTCCAGCGCCACCACGGCGTTGATGAAGTCCGGCCCCGAGGCCTCGACCGGCGCGCTGCGCCACAGCGAGGAACGCGCCGCCTCGCGCGTGCCGGGCAGGGCCGCCAGGGCGTCCATGGCCTGCTGCACGGCGGCGCGGGCGTCGCCCAGGTTGGCGCCGATGCCCACGTAGGCGCGCGACGCGGCGGGCGCCGTCGTCACTCGGCCGCGGCGCCGGAGGACGCGCCGGCGTCGGCGCTGCCCGAGCCGCTGCGCGGCTTGCGGCGCCGGCGGCGCTTGCGCGGCGCCGTGGCCTCGCCCGCCTCGCCTTCCACGGGGGCCGGGCCCGTGGCGGCGTCCTGCGCCTCCTCGGGCGCAGCCGTCGCGCGCGGCGTGCGCTGGTGCACGCGCGGGCTGGCCTGGCGCGGGCCGCCGCCCTTGCGCTGCTCGGCGCGCACCTGCTCCATCAGGTCCTGCCGGCGCAGTTCGTCGGCGGTGCTGAACTCCTGCCACCATTCGGCGATGGCCTCGCTCACCTCGCCCACGTCGGCGCGCAGGCGCATGAAGTCGAAGGCGGCGCGGAAGCGCGCCTGCTCGACCAGGCTGTAGGGCGTGCTGCCGCTGCGCTTGTCGAAGCGCGGCTGCATCATCCAGATCTCGCGCATGTCGGCGCCCAGCTTGCCGCGGCCGGAGACGTCGCCGATGCGGGCCTCGAACACCTCGTCGATCGCCTCCTGCAGCGCCGGGAAGGGCGCCATGCCGCGGCGGCCGCCCGGCCCCTCCTGCATGCGCTGCTGCCAGCCCTGGCGCACGTCGTTCCACAGCACACAGGCCAGAAGGAAGCTGGCGGCCACCGGCTTGCCCTCGCCCACCCGGCGGTCGGTGTCGGCCAGCGCGGCCTGCACGAAGGGCTGGTCGGCGCGCTCGACCACCACGTCCAGCAGCGGGTAGATGCCGGTGGCCAGGCCCAGCTTGCGCAGCTGCGCGACGGTGGCCAGCGCGTGGCCCGTCTGCAGCAGCTTGAGCATCTCGTCGAACAGGCGGCTGGCCGGCACGTCGGCCAGCAGCTTCGCGGAGTCGACCAGCGGCGCGGCGGTCTTCTTCTCCAGCTCGAAGCCCAGCGCCGCCAGCTTGGCCGAGAAGCGCACCGCGCGGATGACGCGCACCGGGTCCTCGCGGTAGCGCACGGCCGCGTCGCCGATCATGCGCAGCACGCGCTTGCCGGCGTCGCGGATGCCGTGGTGGTAGTCGACCACGATCTGGCGCGCCGGGTCGTAGTACATGGCGTTGATGCTGAAGTCGCGCCGCGCGGCGTCCTCCTCCTGCGGGCCCCAGACGTTGTCGCGCAGCACGCGCCCGCTGGCGTCCACGGCGTGCTTCATGGCCGCCAGCTCGCTCTTGCTGGTGCGCTCGTTGCCCGCCACGGACTCGGCGGCGCTGGCGTCCATGTAGGCACGGAAGGTGGAGACCTCGATCACCTCGTGCTCGCGCCCGCGCCCGAACACCACGTGCACGATGCGGAAGCGCCGCCCGATGATGAAGGCGCGGCGGAACAGCTGCTTGACCTGCTCCGGCGTGGCGTTGGTGGCGACGTCGAAGTCCTTGGGCTTCAGGCCCAGCAGCAGGTCGCGCACGGCGCCGCCGACGATGTAGGCCTCGAAGCCGGCCTGCTGCAGCGTGGTGACGACGTTCTTCGCCCGCTCGTCCACCAGGTCCGGGTCGATGCGGTGCACGCTGGCGTCGACCTCCTCGCGCTTGCCGAAGCGCGACTTGCCGCGCCCGCCCGAGGCCGGCTTGCCCAGCAGCTTGTCGATGAGTTTCTTGATCACATTCGGTCCATTCGTGGCGCCCCTGGGGGCGCCGGGTTTCATTCGTCTTCCAGCATCGAGCGCACCAGCGGGATGGTGATCGCCCGCTGGGTGCGCAGCGCGTAGCCGTCCAGCGCCTCCAGCAGCGCCATCAGGCTGCCCAGGTCGCGGCTGAAGCGGTGCAGCATGTAGTCGATGACTTCATCCGGCAGCATCACGCCGCGCGCATCGGCCGCCTGGCGCAGCACCGCCCGCCGCTGTGCCTCGCTGGGCACCTGCAGCTGGAACACGTGGCCCCAGCCCAGGCGGGTGCGCAGGTCCTCGCGCAGCGGCAGGTCGGCCGGGGGCAGCGCGCCGGCCGCCACCACGGCGCGCTGCAGCGCCTGCGCCTGCACGAACCAGCTGAAGGCGGCGTGCTGCTGCTCGGCGTTGAAGCGGTCCACGTCGTCCATCAGCACGGCGGCCCAGCGCTCGTCGAAGGGCGGCGGCTGCAGCACCTGCGGCCGCAGCCAGCCGACCGCGGCGCCCTGCTCGCGCAGGGCCTGCGCCGCCGATTCCAGCAGGTGCGTCTTGCCGCTGCCGCCCTCGCCCCACAGGTAGGTGGGCACGGGCGAATGCAGCGCGGCGCCCGCGCCGTCGCCGGCCCACAGCTGCAGGTGGCGCAGGGCGGCCTCGTTGGCCCCCGGGAAGAAGCTGGCGAAGCTCGGCCCCGTCTGCAAGCCGATGTCGAGCGCAAGCTGCTTCATGCCAGGTGGGAACGAGGGGAAAGAACGACCGGGCGGCGCTGGAGCGGGCCCTAGAATCACCGGGAATTCTATCGGGCCGCCTGCTGCTGCCATGCCGGCGCGGTCTTGCGCCCCTTCCTCCTGCCGCCGCCTCCCGCCACCATGACCTCCCCCGCCCCCTCCCCGCTCAGCTACAAGGATGCCGGCGTCGACATCGACGCGGGCGACGCGCTGGTCGACCGCATCAAGCCGCTGGCGAAGAAGACGATGCGCGAGGGCGTGCTGGCGGGCATCGGCGGCTTCGGCGCGCTGTTCGAGGTGCCCAAACGCTACAAGGAGCCGGTGCTGGTAAGCGGCACCGACGGCGTGGGCACCAAGCTCAAGCTGGCCTTCGAGTGGGGCATGCACGACACGGTCGGCATCGACCTGGTGGCGATGAGCGTGAACGACGTGCTGGTGCAGGGCGCCGAGCCGCTGTTCTTCCTCGACTACTTCGCCTGCGGCAAGCTCGACGTCGACACCGCCGCGCGCGTGGTCGGCGGCATCGCCAGGGGCTGCGAGCTGTCGGGCTGCGCGCTGATCGGCGGCGAGACGGCCGAGATGCCCGGCATGTACCCGCCGGGCGAGTACGACCTGGCCGGCTTCGCGGTCGGCGCCGTCGAGAAGTCGAAGATCCTCACCGGCCAGGGCGTGAAGCCCGGCGACGTGGTGCTGGGCCTGGCCTCGCACGGCGTGCATTCCAACGGCTTCTCGCTGGTGCGCAAGGTGATCGAGCGCGCAGGTTCCGACCTGCCCGCCACGCTCGACGGCAAGCCCTTCCGCGAGGCGGTGATGGCGCCCACGCGCCTGTACGTCAAGCCGGTGCTGGCCGCGCTGGCGAAGCACCCGGTCAAGGCCCTGGCCCACATCACGGGCGGCGGGCTGCTGGAGAACATCCCGCGCGTGCTGCCCGAAGGCACGGCGGCGCACCTGAAGAAGGGCAGCTGGCCCACGAGCGAGCTGTTCGCCTGGCTGCAGAAAGTGGCCGGCATCGACGACGTCGAGATGAACCGCACCTTCAACAACGGCATCGGCATGGTGATCGTGATCGACGCCGCCGAGGCCGCCGCCTGCGCCGCCACGCTGCGCGGCGAGGGCGAGTCGGTGCACGAGATCGGCGTGATCGCCCCGCGCGGCGACGGCGCGGCCGTGGTCGTCGCCTGAGCTGCCCGGCCGGGAGCCTGCGCCACGCGCCGCCGCCCACGATGAAGACACCGCCGCCGACGCCCCTGCCCGCGATGGCGCCGACCCGCGAGCAGCCGGCTTCGCGCTGGGTGGCGGGCGCCAGCTACGTGCTGATGGGCGGCGCCCTGCTGGGCATGCTGATGAACCACCTGCTGGTGGGGCTGCTGGCGGTGTGCGTGGGCTTCCTGGCCACCCGCACCTTCGTGCGCGGCGTGGTGCGGCTGGCGGGCCGGCTGATCGCCCGCTTCTCGCCGGCCGACGCCGGGCGCGCGCTGCCCGCGCGCATCGAGGCGTTCATCCAGGCGCTGACCATCGTGGTCGTGGTGGCCGCGCCCATCGCGCTGCTGGCGCTGGGCGTGTCGCAGGCGCGCGAGTACGTGGTCGATGCACCGCAGCAGTACCGTGAACTGCTGGACTACGTGGCCCGCACCATCCTCGAGCTGCGCGAGAAGCTGCCGCCCGACCTGGCCGGCGCGTTGCCGGCGGCGGCGGCGGACGTGCAGCACATGGTGGCCAACTACCTGCGCACGCAGGCCGGTTCGCTGGCGCTGGCCGGCCGCGCCTGGCTGACGGCCCTGCTGTTCGCCTACGTGGGCCTGATCGTCGGCGGGCTGGCCGCGGTGGCCCGGCCGCCGGCCCTGCGGCTGCCGCTGGCGGCGCAGATGCACCGGCGCATCACCGTCTTCGGGCAGGCCTTCCGGCAGATCGTCGCGGCGCAGTTCTGGATCGCCACCTTCAACACGGCGCTGACGGCCGTCTTCCTGCTGTTCGTCCTGCCGTTCTGGGACCTGTACCTGCCCTACACGCCGGCGCTGATCACGCTCACCTTCCTGGCCGGGCTGATCCCCATCGTGGGCAACCTGCTGTGCAACGTGGTGATCACGCTGGTCGGCCTGTCGGTCTCGCCGCTGACCGCGGTGGCCTGCCTGATTTTCCTCATCCTCATCCACAAGGCCGAGTACGTCATCAACGCCAAGGTGGTGGGCAGCCGCACCCACATCGCGGTGTGGGAGCTGCTGGCGGTGATGTTCGCCGCCGAGGCGCTGTTCGGCCCGGCCGGGCTGGTGGCGGCGCCGCTGTTCTACGCCTACCTCAAGAAGGAGCTGCAGGCCGCGCAGCTCGTGTGACATGGCCCTCCCCCAGTCTTCGCGGACTTCGTTCCGCTTCGCCAACCCCCTCACGGGGGCACATCCTGCGGCCCGGCCAAGCCGGTTCCGCGGATGTTCCCGCATGGCCTGCTCCGCGGCCTTCGGAGCGTCGAGGCAACATGGTCGATGCCACCGTCCCGGCGGATGACGAGGCTGCGCTGCTCCACCTGCTGCGCCCTCGCGTAGGCGCGCCGATCCGCCGCGCACCGGACCGCGGCGACGACGCGCGCTGGCACCGGCTGACCCTCGGCGGCCGCCCACTGCGGCTGGCGCAGCCGATCACCTTCACCCCCTACGCCTCGGCGCGGCCCTGCTCGGCGCGCTGCGGCTTCTGCTCCGAGAACCTGCGTCCCGAACGCACGCTGGTGCCGGCGGCACGGCTGCGGCCGCCGCCGGACTATTTCGACGGCCTGGCGCGCGCGCTGGCCGCGCTGCGCGGCGTGCCGATGTCATGGTCGCTCTCGGGGCTGGAGAACACCGACGACGCCGACTGGCTGCTGCGGCTGCTGGACACGCTGCAAAGCGCCGAGCGGCACATCCCGGTGCACGAGCGCGTGCTCTATTCCAACGGCGCCGGCTTCGCGCAGGCGCGCGGCGACGAACTGGGCGAGGCGCTGCAGCGCTTCGGCCTGAGCTGGATCGAGCTGTCGCGCCACCATCACGCGGGCGAGGCCAACCAGGCGATCATGCGCTTCCGCCCCGGCCTGGCGATCGCGCGGCAACCCGTGTTCGAGTCGGTGGCGCGTGCGCTGGCGCGGCGCTTCCCCGTGCGGCTGATCTGCCTGGTGCAGCAGGGCGGCATCGCCAGCCCCGACGACGTGGCGGCGCATCTCGCATGGGCCGCGCGCTGCGGCGCCGGCACGGTGGTCCTGCGCGAGTTCTCGCGCCTCGCCGGCGGCTACCGCGACAACGCCACTGCACGCCACCTGGCCGCGGCGCGCGTGCCCATGGCGCCCCTGCTGCGCGCCTGCCTGGACGATCCGCGCCTGGGCGGGCGCTGGACGCCGCTCGCGCTCACCGAGGGCTACTACTTCCAGAACCTGCGCGTGCGCCTGCCCGAGGGGCTGGAGGTGGTCTTCGAATGGTCGGACTACGCCGCCATGCACCGGCGTCACGCCAGCGGCGACGTCTACAAGCTCGTCTACTTCGCCAACGGCCAGCTGTGCGCCGGCTGGGACCCGGGGCACGAGGTGCTGCTCGATACCGCGCGGCCGGAGGCACCGCATGGATAGCCGAAGCTGGATGCGGCTGGACGACGAGCCGCCGTCGCACCGCCTGCCGCCCGCCCTGGCCACGCACGACCCGCTGGGCGGCCGCGACATCGGCTGGGTGACGCAGATGCAGCCCTTCATCCGCCACTTCAGCCGGCCGGGCGAGGTGGTGTTCGACCCCTTCGCCGGCGCCGGCACCACGCTGCTGGCCGCCCGCATGGAAGGCCGCGAGGCCCTGGGCTGCGAGGTGGACGCGGCGCGCATCGCGCTGATCGGCGAACGCTTCGCACGCCTGGGCCTGCCCGTGCCGCGCGTGCTGCCCGCCTCGTGCGACACGCTGGCCGGCGAGGCCCTGCCGCCCTTCGACCTGTGCCTGACGAGCGTGCCCTACTTCGGCAGCGCCTGGCCCGCCGAGGCGGCGCCCGCGCGGCAGCTCTACGCGAGCGAGAGCTACGCGGCCCACCTGGCGGGCCTGCGCTCGGTGTTCCACCGCGTGCGCGAGCGGCTGCCCGAGGGCGCCTTCTGCATCGCCATGGCGGAGAACCTGCACCTGGGCGGCCGCATGCTGCCACTGGCCTTCGACCTGGCCGGCATCCTGGGCAGCCTGTTCGTGCTGCAGGAGGAACGCGTGATCGTCTACGAACGCCCGCCGCGGCCGCTCGACGCCTTCGACGCGCGCACCGACCGCAGCCACGAGTACGCGCTGGTCTGCCGCAAGGAACGCGAGGCGGTGGACCTGCCCGCCACGGCGGCGCTGCTGGAGGCCCTGCGCGCCGAGGGCCACCGCTTCACCCTCTTCGGCAGCTTCGCGCGCTGGCTGCACGACCCGGCCGGCCCCGCGCCCGCCGACGCCGACATCCGCGTGGACGCCGACGAGGCCGCGCTCGGCGCCCTGCTCGCCAGCCTGGCGGCGCGCGGCTTCGCCATCCGCAGCTGGGGCGAACCGGTCGCGCTGCCGCTGGCGCTGGACCTGTACCGCGGCCGCCACTACTTCCGTGCCGAGCGCATCGACCGGCACGGCGCGCGGGTGCGGCTGGACATCGACTACGAATCGCACCCATGATGTCCTGATCTGACCGGAGATCGTCCGATCGCCGCCGGACACGGGGCCCATCGCGCAGAAGAATCAGGCACCATCCATCTTCAACGCTTCGGAGAGTTTCCGTGAAGACCTGTCTGATTGTGATCGACGCCCAGGAGTCCTTCCGCCACCGCCCCTACTTCACCGAGGCCGACGTGCCGGCGTACCTGGCGGCGCAGAACGCGCTGATCGAAGGCTGCGCCGCGGCCGGCGTCCCGATCCTGCGGATCTTCCACGTCGATGGCCCCGAGACGGCCGACAACCCCTTCGCCGAAGCCTCCGGCCACGTGCGGCCCCTCGCCGGACTGGCCCCGTTCACGCCCGCCGACACCTTCGTCAAGCACCGCCACAGCGCGCTGGTCGGCACCGGGCTGGACGTCTGGCTCGTCCGCCACGGCATCGGCCGCATCATCGTCAGCGGCATCCGCACCGAGCAGTGCTGCGAGACCACCGCGCGCCACGCCAGCGACCTGGGCTGGCAGGTGGACTACGCGCTGGACGCGACGCTGACCTTCGACATGACGCAGCCCGACGGCCAGCCGCTCGCTGCCGCGCAGATCCGCGCGCGCACCGCCACCGTGCTGCACGGCCGCTTCGCCCACGTCTGCACCGCCGCGCAGGCGCTGGAACGCGCCGCGCCCTGAGTACCCACCCCGGAGCACCTGCTTGACGACCGATGCGCCCTCCCCCTTCGCCCGGCTGCCCGCCGGGCCCTGCTACGCCGTGATCTTCTCGTCGCAGCGCAATGCCGAGGACGCCGCGGGCTACGAGGCCACCGCCGGGCGCATGGTCGCGCTGGCCGCGCAGCAGCCCGGCTTCCTCGGGGTGGAGAGCGCGCGCGGGGCCGACGGCTTCGGCATCACCGTCTCGTACTGGGCGAGCGAGGAGGCGATCGCCGCCTGGCGCCGCCACGCCGAGCACACGCTGGCCCGCGAGCAGGGGCGCACGCGCTGGTACGAGGCCTTCCAGCTGCGCGTGGCGCGGGTCGAGCGGGCCTACGGCTCGGCCGCGCCCGAGGAGAGCTGACGCCGCATGGCCCGCCTGCCCGCCGACGGCCCGGCCCCGCCGCTGCCCATCCGGGTCGTCTTCACCCTGCTGCCCGGCAGCCTGGTGCTGGACTGGGCCGGCCCGGCCGAGGCGCTGCGCATCGCCAACCAGTTGCTCGCCGCGGCGGGACGGCCGCCCTGCTTCGACCTCGAGTTCGCCGCGCCCCGGCCGCAGCTGCCCAGTTCGGTCGGGGTGCAGCTCGCGGGCCTGGCGCCGCTGCCCGTGCAGTGGGATGCGCGGCCGGCCTGGATCGTCCTCGTCGGCCAGCCGGGCCGCCGCATCGACGTGGCGGGCGACGACGCGCGCGCCCTGCTGCACTGGCTGCGCGGCCAGCGGCTGGCCGCCGGCCGGCTGGAACTGCTCGCCGTCTGCGCCGGCGCCGTGCTGGCCGCGCACGCCGGGCTGCTGGCCGGCCGGCGCGCCACCACGCACCACCAGCACCTGGACGAACTGGCTGCCGCCGCGCCCGGCTGCGACGTGGTGGCCAACCGCGTCTTCGTCATGGACCCGCCGGTATGCAGCAGCGCCGGCGTCACCACCGGCATCGACCTGGTGCTGCACCGCATCGGCGCCCTGTGCGGCGAGGCATTGGCCGCGCAGGTGGCGCAGACGATGGTGATGCCGCTGCGGCGCGGGCCGCACGACCCGGAGCTTTCGCCCTTCCTCGCGCACCGCAACCACCTGCATGCGGCCCTGCACCGCGTGCAGGACGCGGTGAGCGAACAGCCCCAGGCCGTATGGACCGTGCCGCGCATGGCCGAGGTGGCCCGCACCTCGCCGCGCCACCTCACGCGCCTGTTCGTGGAGCACGCCGGCATCGCGCCGCTGGCCTGGCTGCGGCGGCTGCGGCTGGCGGTGGCGCAGGCCGCCCTGGCCGCCGGCACCAGCGTCACGCACGCAGCCGAGGCGGCGGGCTTCGGCTCCGACACGCAGTTGCGGCGCGCTTGGCGGCAGTTCGGCCTGCCGGGCTCGCCCTCCTCCGCCGCGCAGGGCGGCGGGGCGCCGCGCCGGTAACCGGTTGAGACAAAAGCGCCGCCCCGGCGCCGGGGGCGCTCCTACACTGCCCGACGCCGCCGGCGCGGCGCGCCTGCCTCGCCGCATCCGACGGCCACACGACAAACGACACCAATTCAAGGAGATCCCCCTCATGCCATTCCGCCACAGCCTCCTGGCCAGTGCCCTGGCCCTGGCCGCGCTGGCCGCATGCACCACGCCGCCGCCGGCCGACACGGCGGCGGCCGGCGCGCCCCCGGCGGCAGCGTCCGCCTCTGCCGGCGCACCCGCCACCACGGCGGCGGCACAGGCCGCCAGCGCCGCCTACGACTTCGACATGGACGTGTTCCATCCCGTGGCGGCGCGCAACGGGATGGTGGCGACGGAGCAGGAGCTGGCCACGCAGATCGGCCTGAACATCCTCAAGGCCGGCGGCAACGCGGTGGACGCGGCGGTGGCGGTGGGCTTCGCGCTGGCGGTGGCGCTGCCCAACGCCGGCAACATCGGCGGCGGCGGCTTCATGATGGTCCACGACGCCCGCAGCGGCAAAGATGTCGCGCTGGACTTCCGCGAGATGGCGCCGATGAAGGCCTCGCGCGACATGTACCTCGACGAGAAGGGCAACGTGATCGACGGCAAGTCGCTCTACACGCACTACGCGGTGGGCGTGCCCGGCACCGTCAAGGGCCTGGAGCATGCGCTCAAGCAGTGGGGCACGATGCCGCTGTCGCGCGTGGTCGCGCCCGCCGCGGCGCTGGCCGAGAAGGGCTACCCGGTGAGCGAGACGCTCGCCAAGATCCTGCAGCAGGAGCAGAAGAACATGGGCAAGTGGCCCGCCACGCGCGCCGTCTTCTGGAAGAACGGCGCCCCGCTCAAGCAGGGCGACCTGCTGGTGCAAAAGGACCTGGCGCGCTCGCTGCGGCTGATCGGCCAGCAGGGCGCCAGGGTCTTCTACGAGGGCGAGATCGCCCGCCGCATCGCCGCCGAGATGGCGCCGCATCCCAATGCCATCACGCTGGACGACCTGCGCGCCTACAAGGTGGTGGAGCGCGCGCCCGTGCGCGGCACCTACCGCGGCTACGAGATCGTGACCATGCCCCCGCCCTCCTCCGGCGGCCCGCACCTGGTGCAGATCCTCAACATCCTCGAAGGCTCGCCGCTGGCGCAGTGGGGCGCCAACAGCGCGCGCAGCATCCACCAGATGGCCGAGGCCAGCAAGCTGGCGTACGCCGACCGCTCCGAGTACCTGGGCGACCCGGACTTCGTGAAGATCCCGCTGGCCGGCCTCACCTCGAAGAAGTACGCCGCGCAACTGGCCCAGGGCATCGACCCGAACCGCGCGCGCCCGGCCAAGGAAATCAAGCCCGGCCAGCCGCAGCCCTACGAGAGCAACCAGACCACGCACTACTCGGTGGTCGACAAGGCCGGCAACGCCGTGGCGGTGACCTACACGCTCAACACCAACTTCGGCAGCGGCATCGTCGCCAAGGGCACCGGCATCATGCTCAACAACGAGATGGACGACTTCTCGGCCAAGCCCGGCGTGGCCAACGCCTACGGCCTGATCGGCGGCGACGCCAACGCCGTCGCGCCCGGCAAGCGCCCGCTGTCGTCGATGACGCCCACGCTGGTGCTGCAGGGCGGCAAGCCGGTGCTGGTGACGGGCAGCCCCGGCGGCGCGCGCATCATCACCACCGTGCTGCAGACCGTGCTCAACACCATCGACTTCGGCATGAACCCGGCCGAGGCCGCCTCGGTGCCGCGCGTGCATCACCAGTGGACGCCGGACGAGCTGCGGGTGGAGAAGGGCCTCTCGCCCGACACCGTGGCGCTGCTCAAGCAGCGCGGCCACAACGTCGCCGTCAAGGCCAGCATGGGCCGCACGCAGACCATCCAGATCCGCGACGGCATGCTCTACGGCTACTCCGATCCGCGCAATCCGGACGGCAGGACGCTGGGGTACTGAGCGCGGGCCCAGGAGGCCGAAGCCCGGGCGCCGGCGCCGGGCTTCGGCCTCAGAGTTTCATCTTGGCCGCGAGCTGTTCGATACAGGGCTCGACATACGCCGCCAGGCCGGCCTTGATGCCTTCTGCGTTGTTCGCCACAAGCCGGTCGAGGGGCTGCGTCGGTGGTGTCTTGGTCGGAATGCAGCGCGCTTCGGCGATCACGGCCTTCGAGCGCGCATCGATCAATCGCGCCCAGGTGATGCTCATCACGAAATAGTTCGAAGCGTCTTCGCGCTTGTGATTGATGCCATAGACCTGGCTGCGCACGTCCAGAATGTTCTGCACCGAATTCAAGCCCGCCTGCGCGCCGATTAATTAAAAAATCCCGAATAGAATCAGCAAAAATCCAATAAAATATCTTTTGCGATTCTGTCATTTTTTTTGTACTCGGCATCAGATGGGCCACGAGGATTTGCCATACGCATTCTATTTTTTTATTTCACCAGAGAGACTCCAAGGACTGTAATATCCAGATAGCGCCCCGGAGGAGATATTCCAATTTCTAAAGCTGTCGCTCCCCCATAAGAGTGGTTGAACCCCAATACAGCGTTAAAGCGCCCAAAAACTGGAATTGACACACCACCCTGCGTTCCATGTCCGCCGAGAAAACCACTAGTTCCCTGCGCGTCATTTACGCCAAAAATATATCCATAATTTATGGAGCCAGAAGGTTTGTACCTGGGGTCTTTACTGAAAATATTAACACCACCACCAACGAAGGTCGTGCCATCATATAAATTAATTGCCGCGCTTCCTCCAGCAGTATGCAACCCTGGATTTAACGACATATAGTCAGGCAGCAATCCACGCCCTTGCGATATCCCTATTCCAGCGTTTGCATTTGCACACATATGGCTCATACAGCTTGACGGAAGGTTTATTTGGGGTGGCCCATACGTCATCCCCGCCGTATTGAACTGATATGCCCCGTTCGTATTGGTGGTGATGAAGTTCATGAGCGCTGGCGGCGGCGCATTGGGCAGCACCTCCTGGAAGGACGATGACGCAGTGCTGCCGCCCTGCGGCCGTACACGCAAGCCCGCGTCATAGGCCATGTCCCCCGCCAAGTTGCCGGTGGGCGAGTTACTGCCCAGCTATGCGCCGGTCATGCCATAGACCTGCTGCGTTGCGGGCGACACGCTTCCATTGGCGTTGCGCCCGTTGCTCCAGCGCATGGCGTCCAGAATGTCTTGCTCTGAATACGGCCCTACGTTTGCAAGCGCAGCGGCCGTTTTGCAAGACCCGCGAGCATCGCTCTCATTGATTCAAATCAAAGCATAAATAATTAATCCCAAAAAAATGCTATACAAAAAAACATAATATCCCCAATAGAAGATTTTTTGCTTTTTGCTCATTTTTTTATAATCTTCCCTTGTCGGGCCAGGAAATGTCATGATTTAATTCTATTTATTTATTTGCGAAGTAAATCCCCATGGACTGTAAAACACAGTCAATCCACTAGGCGGCATTACGCCAAACTCAACAGCGGTTGCGCCTCCATACGAATGATTTAATCCCAAGGTCAAATTAAATCTTCCAAATACAGGGATGGAAATACCGCCTTGAGAGCCTGATCCACTGAGAAAATTATTGACACCTTGAGCGTCATTGACGCCAAAGATGTAACCTGCCGCAAATCCACCTGACGGCCTAAAACCAGGGTTCACATTGGCAATACTCACACCGCCCCCGGCATAGACAGATCCGTCATATAAGCTGACAGCCCCCGCGCCGCTGAGAGTATGAGCGCCGGGATTGAAGGCCATATAGTCTGGCAACAACCCTCGTCCTTGTGAACCGGCCAATCCAGCGGCACACTCAGCAGTCGAACATCTTCCTCGATCCGGTGTCGGGCTCGGCCCATACGTCATCCCTGCCGTATTGAACTGGTATGGCGAGCTTGCCCCACCCGTGTTGGTCGTGATGAAGTTCATCAACTCCCTGGACGGCGCAGGCGGCAAGACCCCTCCGAAGGACGTTGAACTGCCGCCCTGCGGTCGCACGCGCAGTCCCGAGTCATAGGCCATGTCCCCCGCCAAGTTGCCGGTGGGCGAGTTACTGCCCAGCGATGCGCCGGTCATGCCATAAACCTGCTGCGTTGCGGGCGACACGCTGCCATTGCTGTTCTGCCCATTGCTCCAGCGCATGGCCGCCAGGATTTCCTCCTCGGAGTACGGCCCTCGGCTTGCGAGCGCAGCGGCCATGTTGCGATCGTTCGGGTGCAGGATGCGTTGTTCGCAGCCGCATTCAACCCCGCCTGCGCGTCGATCTGCACCGCCTGGCGCCCGGCGATGGTGCCCGAGACGTTGTTCAGATCGGCCCCAGCGGCGGTGAGCTGCAGATTCACCCGCTGGCCCGACAGCAGCGCGCCGTTGCCGTCGATGTCGCTTCAAGAGGACTCATCTACTTTGGTGCTCTGGTGCTCTTCTTGCTCATATTGGCGTTTAAATTTATTAAAATCGAAAAGAACTCCTACCCCGTAAATAACGCCAAAACAGCAGCCCAACCCCAAAATAACCAACGAAAAAGTCCAAGTCGATGTAGCAGTAAAGCTAGTTTGAATACCTACGCCGATATAACTTATCAAGCAAATTATTCCTGCAAATACCGCCATCGAGAGCGCGTAAAATGAAACCAACTTTACTCGCCGCAAAGGTACAAATTTATTCAACTCCCAAAGATCAGGCTCCAACATAAGAGGAATCCAATCAAAATTAAATGGAATTCCTGGCACATTACTGGCGGGTTTTTTCATTGGCTTCTCCTGATCGCCAGTTTTATTGAGGATTGCTGCGCCCGAAGATAGGGGTATTCCACCAAGATGTTCCGCCATTCACATTAGTCACAGCGGATCCGCCCTGATTAACTGATCGTCCTACGATTTGGGAACCTAACAATGCTGTGCCTACATTACCCCAAGTGGTTGGAACCCACTGATTCGCCAGACCGAAGTACGCATTACCAACGAGCTTGGTCGCTCCGCCCAGGGATCCACCCAAGCCAGCCCAAAAGACACTGCCCGGCGTTGCAGTTGATGGATGCAGCAAGCCCTCGCCTGCTACACCAATAAGCGCCCCTCCGCCCGCGGATGCGAGCCATTGCCCGCCCGTCACCCCCGCCACCCCTCCTGTCAATGAGACCGTCTGCGCCGTCACCCCCGCATTCACCAAGACAGGCAAGCCGAGACCGCCCGCGAGCGGCGCCCCAACCACCAGTCCAACCGCCCCCAACGTGTTGAGTTGCTGCTGATCCTGCGCCTGATTGATGGGGTTGCTGGGATTGCGGCCCGCTCCGTACAGCACACACTCCGTTGTGACACATGGGTAGTACCGGGGGTTGCTCCCCGTATCTGCACTCGGCCCATACGTCATTCCTGCCGTATTGAACTGGTATGGCGAGCTTGCCCCACCCGTGTTGGTCGTGATGAAGTTCATCAACTCCCTGGACGGCGCAGGCGGCAAGACCCCTCCGAAGGACGTTGAACTGCCGCCCTGCGGTCGCACGCGCAGTCCCGAGTCATAGGCCATGTCCCCCGCCAAGTTGCCGGTGGGCGAGTTACTGCCCAGCGATGCGCCGGTCATGCCATAAACCTGCTGCGTTGCGGGCGACACGCTGCCATTGCTGTTCTGCCCATTGCTCCAGCGCATGGCCGCCAGGATTTCTTCCTCGGAGTACGGCCCTCTCCTTGCGAGCGCGGCCGCCATGTTGCGATCGTTCGGATGCAGGATGCGATTGTTCGCAGCCGCATTCAACCCCGCCTGCGCGGCGATGTTGGCGCCTGCGGCGTTGCCGGTGACGAGCACCCCGGCCAGGCCCGCAAAGGTCTGGCTGAGGTTGGCGATCTGATCGGGAGGCACGAGCTGATTCTGTGCCCAGCCGGCCACGGTCTCCCCCACCACCGCACCGATGGCCCCTGCCCCGCAACCCGAGCCGCCGCTGGTGCCGCCTCCCGCACCAGCCCGCCCGGCCCCGACCACGCAGCCCGCCACCGCATGCGCCACCGCATTGG
>NZ_JBIQNC010000066.1:0-21823 GCF_044462705.1 Xenophilus sp. | reverse complement strand
CAGGTCGGCCAGGAAGTGCTGGCCGAAGCGCTTGCGCGGGGCGTGCGCCTTCATGTCGTCAGCACCCGAACGGCCCCGCTTCGGAACCCGAATCGAACGGCCGCGGAGCAGGCCATGCGGGAACATCCGCGGAACTGGCTTTGCCAGGCCGCAGGATGTGCCCCCTTGAGGGGGTTGGCGAAGCGGAACGAAGTTCCGCGGAGACTGGGGGTGTTCTCAAATCTGCGGCGGTTCGCGCAGCTCGACGTAGGCACGGGCGCGCACTTCCTGCGACCACGCCTCGTAGGCCTCTTCCATCTTCTTGTCGCGCAGCGTGTTGCGGGCCACCTCGCGCAGTTCCTCCGGCTTGAGCTTGGCCTCGCGCCGGCCCTCGACCTGGATCAGGTGCACGCCGAAGCGCGTGACCACCGGGTCGCTGATCTGGCCGGGCTGCAGGCGGTCCATCGCCTCCTCGAACTCGGGCACGAACTGGCCGGGCACCGACCAGCCCAGCTCGCCGCCGTTCTTGGCGCTGCCGGGGTCTTGCGAGTGGTCGCGCGCCAGGGCGGCGAAGTCGGCGGTGCCGCCCTGGATGCGGCGCTTGTAGTCCTGCAGCAGCGCCACGGCCTCTTCGGGCGTGCGCTTGGCGTCGGGGCGGATGAGGATGTGGCGCAGTTGCGTCTGGCGCACCACGGCGTCGGCGGCCGCGCCGCGCTCGCGCGCCAGCACCTTCAGCACGTGGAAGCCCGCCGGCGAGCGCACCGGCCCGGCGATGCCGCCCACCGGCGTGGACTGCGTGCCCTCGACGAACAGGGGCGGATAGCGCTCGGCGCTGCGCAGGCCGAGCGCGCCGCCGGCGCTCTTGTCGGGCGCGTCGGAGTACTCGGTCACCAGGGCGGCGAAGTCCTGGCCCGCGCGGGCGCGCTGGGCGATGTCTTCCGCGCGCCTTTGCAGTTGCGCCACCTGCGCGGCGCCGGCGTTCTCGGGCACGGCCACCAGCACCTGGGCGATGTTGATGTCCTGCGCCCCCGCCGCGCCGCTCTGCTGGGCGGCCAGGTACTGCGCGATCTCGCCGTCGCTGACCTTGGTGCGCGACTCCAGTTCGCGTTCGCGCAGACGGGTGAGGATGATCTGGTTGCGGATGTTGCCGCGGAACTCCTCGCGCGAGATGCCGGCCTGCGCGATGCGGCGCTGCAGTTCGGCCACGCTGACCTGGTTCTGGCGGGCCACGATCTCGACGCCCTGGTCGACGGCGGCGTCGTCGGCCTTGACGCCCAGCTCCTTGGCCAGTTGCAGCTGGGCGCGCTCGGAGATCAGCTGCTCCAGCACCTGGCGCGCCAGCACCTCGCGCGGCATCCGCTGCGCCTCGGGGCCGGCCTCGTCCAGCACGCGGTCCAGGCGCTTCTGCACCTCGGTGTTGGTGATGGGCTCGGAATTGACCAGCGCCACGATGTATTCGGCGATGCGCTGGCCGCGTTGCACGGGCGCGGGCCGGGGCGCGGCCGGCGGCACGACCGCCGGGCCCGAGCGCATGATGTCCGTGATGCCCCGCCGCGCGGGCGCGCTGCCCGACTGCGCGTGCGCGAGGCCGGCACATGCCATCGCCGCGGCGCAGGCGATGGCCAGGGTGGAGCGCAGGGAAGTCTTCATGGCGCGGGTCTCCGGGAGCCGTCGGCTCGTGGTCTCAGTCATAGTTGGTGAAGCGGCTGGGTGCCGGGATCGGACCGCGCAGCGGCTGGTAGCGCGGCACGTTGAGCTGCAGGGTGCGCATCGGGCTGGAGCCGATGCTGGAAAAGCCCAGGAACTCGATCTGGAACATGATGCGCTTGGTCGAGGTGGCGACGCCGGTGCTGATCTTCTCCAGCACGACGCGGCCGATGTAGCAGCAGCCGTCGTACTCGAGGCCGATCACCGCGTCGGTCATGACCTTGTCGCGCAGGCTGTAGTTCAGCCGGCCGACGGAATACCAGCGGCCGCCGCCCTGGCCGCGGCCGGGGCCGAGGTCCTTGCCCTTGTCGCCCCACAGGTCGTTCAGCGGCCACTGCCAGCCCACGTCGATCGACTCGTTGCCCACGCCGCTGGTCGAGATGCGGTCGGCCTGGTAGCGGTACGAGGCGCTGAGCGTACGGTAAGGGCCCGGCGTGTAGCGGGCGGTGACGGTGCTGCGGTTGGAGCGGCGCTCGTCCGGGTTGTACTGGACGGTGGTGTCCAGGCTCCACTTGGGGCTCAGGTTGACCTGCGCGCCGAGCAGCAGGTCGCTGGCCCGCTCGATCACCGGCGAGGTGCCGGCGGTGACGACGGTGGTGCTGCCGATCCGGCCGACGCGCCTGGACAGCGTGACATTCTGGTCGTCGAAACGCCGGCGCTGGGCGATGCCGAAGCGGGCCAGCTCGGCGCCGGTGTCGGGATCCAGCAGGCGCGAGGTCAGGCCCAGGGTCAGCGCATGGGTGGACGAGACGCGGTCGTGCCCGGAGAACTCGTTCTCGGTGAACAGCGTGGCGAAGCTGAAGTCGTTGGCCGCCGTGTCGTACACCGGCAGCGCGTTCTGGCGCGCGCGGTAGGGCGTGTGGACGTAGAAGGCACGCGGCTCCAGCGTCTGGCGGAAGGCGCGGCCGAACAGCGAGGTGTCGCGCTCGAAGGTCATGCCGCTGTCCACGCTGAAGGTGGGCACGGCGCTGGTGGCGGAGGTGCGGCCGTCGGCCAGCGGCGCATCGAAGCTGTAGCTGGCCGCGTGCAGCTGCACCTTGGGGATGACGTAGGCGCCGGGCGTGATGAACGGGCGGCTCAACTGCGCCAGCGCATAGGCGCGGTCGGCATTGGGCTGGCCCTGTTCGCGCACGTTGGCGCGGAAGCGCGTGAGGTCGGTGCCCAGCGTGAAGTCGAAGCCGTTCCAGTCGTACTTGGCGTAGTTGGCCGTGAGCTGGGGCAGCCGGTCGTAGGGCGGGACGATCGGCGAGGCGTCGTAGCGCAGCGTCTGGTAGGACAGCGCGCGCACCCGGCCGCTCCAGTCGCCCTTGCTCCAGTTGAGCGAGGCGTCGTTGGGCAGCAGGCGCGTGATCAGCGTGGGCGTGCGGTTGAAGTCGCGCCAGTAGTCGTCGTCGCTGACGCGGTTGAGGTTGATGTTGGCGGTGAGCGATTCCAGCCCCAGGTCGCGCGCATTGAAGCTGTGCCGGTGCCGGGCCCACAGGCCCCAGCGCGAGCGGCGCACGCTGTCGGCCATGAGCTGGCTGACGCGGCTGTAGTTCTCGTTTTCCAGGGCCTCCGTCACGGCCTCCGCCCGGCGGCTCTCGGGCAGGTTGTCGCTGGGCATGTAGTCCAGCCGCAATTCGCCGCTGTAGCTCTTCTCGAGGTAGCGGAACTCGTTGGACAGGTTGATGCCGCGCTTGCTCATCACCGTCGGCGTGAAGGTGGCGTCGCGGTTGGGCGCGATGTTCCAATAGTAGGGCAGCGCCAGCTCCAGGCCGTTGATGCTGTCGATGCCCAGGGTGGGCGGCAGGAAGCCGCTCTTGCGCTGGTTGCTCAGCGGGAAGCTCACGCTCGGGATCGGCGGCGTGCTGATGCCCATGAAGGTCAGCTGCGCGTTCTCGGCCGTGCCGATGTTCTCCTCGCTGTCGGTGCGCAGGTTGGCGGCGCTGAGGAACCAGGCGGGCATCCAGCCCGGGTAGTCCTCGCGCCGGCAGGTGGTGTAGGTGGCATGCCGCGCGATCGCGCGGTCGGCGTCGACGAAGTCGATGCGGTCGGCCTCGCCGTGCGCGCCGGTGGCCAGAAGCTGGTAGCGCACGTTGTCGAAGAAGCCCTCGAAGGTCTCGACCTTCAGCTCCAGCTTTGGCCCCTCGTAGACGTTGCCGGCCTGGTTGACGCGCACGTTGCCGCTGGCCTTGGCCAGGTCGTCGGGCTGGTGGTATTCCAGCCGGTCGGCGTGGATCACCGTGTCGCCGCGGCGCAGCGAGGCGTTGCCCTCGACCACCGTTTCCAGGTCGGGCCGGCCGGAGACCTTGTCGCCCTCGATGATGCTGGGCCGGCTGCCGCGCTCGGCGCGCGGGATCTCCTCCTGCAGCATGGGCGAGCGCTTGAGCACCAGCGGCGCGTCCGCATCGGCCGGCGACTGCGCCCAGGCCCCCTGCGCCTGCAGCATCGCAAGCGTCAGCAGGGCCAGGGGCCACGGCGGCGTGCGGCGGTGCCGGGTGGCTCGGATCAGGTCGTGCATCGGTCGGGAAGGGGCAATCTCGAAGCGACGGTGGCGGGCGGCCCCTGGCGGCCGATGCGCGGCAGGGTTCCGCCGGGCGCCGGCGGCCGGCGGGACGGGGCGGATTCGTAGAATTTCGATTATCCATGACAGCCCCCTCGCTCCCGGCCGATGTGCCCGCCCCCCTGACCTGGGCCGACCCGGCCCGCGCCGAGGCCTTCCGCCGCTGGATCGGGCGCATCGCGCCGGCGCAGCGGCTGCGGCCCGAGACCGTGCGCCTGGCCTCGGCCGACGCCAGCTTCCGCCGCTACCTGCGGGTGGACACGGACACCCCCGGCCTGGCACGCATCGTGATGGACGCGCCGCCCGACAAGGAGGACAGCCGGCCCTTCGTGAAGGTGGCCGGACTGATGAAGGAAGCGGGCGTCGCCGCACCGCAGGTGTTGGACTGGCACGAGGCCGACGGCTTCATGCTGCTGGACGACCTGGGCCGGCAGACGATGCTCGACCTGATCGACCGCGAACGGCCCGAGGCCAACCGCGCCCGCTACGAGCAGGCCATCGACGCGCTGATCCGCTGGCAGCGCGCCTCGAAGCCGGGCGTGCTGCCGCCCTACGACGCCGCGCTGCTCACGCGCGAGCTGCAGCTCTTTCCCGACTGGTACCTGGCGCGCCACCGCGGCGTCGCGGTCGAGGGCAAGGTGAAGGAGACGCTGGACAGGACCTTCGCGCTGATCGTGGAGGCCAACCTGAGCGCCCCGCCGGTCTACGTGCACCGCGACTTCATGCCGCGCAATCTGATGATCGACGACGACCGGATGGGCGTGCTGGACTTCCAGGACGCCGTCTACGGCCCCATCACCTACGACATCGCCAGCCTGATGCGCGACGCCTTCCTGAGCTGGGAGGAGGACTTCGTGCTCGACATCACCGTGCGCTACTGGCAGGCCGCGCGCAAGGCCGGGCTGCCGGTCCACGACGACTTCGGCGACTTCTACCGCGCCGTCGAGTGGATGGGCCTGCAGCGCCACCTCAAGGTGGCCGGCATCTTCGCGCGGCTGACGCTGCGCGACGGCAAGCCGAAGTACCTGGCCGACACGCCGCGCTTCATCGCCTACATCCGCGCCACGGCCGGCCGCTACCGCGAGCTGGCGCCCCTGCTGCGGCTGGTGGACCAGGTCGAGGGCACGGCCACCACCGAGGCCTTCAGCTTCGGCCGGATGTAGGGCGCGGGCCGTGCCGCGCATTCATTGCCCCGAAGCGCTGGCCGGCGGCCGGTCGCTCGCGCTGCCGCCGGGCGCGGCGCGGCACGTGCAGGTGCTGCGCCTGCAGCCGGGCGACAGCCTCACGCTGTTCGACGGCCGCGGCGGCGAGTACGCGGCCACGGTGGAGCGCATGGGCCGCAGCGATGTGCAGGTGCGCGTCGGTGCCCACGATCCTGTGGAGCGCGAGGCACCGCGCGAGGTGCACCTGGCCGTCGGCATGCCGGCCAACGAGCGCATGGACTGGTTGGTGGAAAAGGCCGCCGAACTGGGCGCCGCCAGCATCCAGCCGCTGCTGACGGCGCACGGCGTGCTGCGCCTGGCGGGCGAGCGCGCGCAGAAGAAGCAGGCGCACTGGCAGGCGGTGGCCATCGCGGCCTGCGAGCAGTGCGGGCGCAACCGCGTGCCGCCGGTGCACGCGGTGCAGCCGCTCGACACCTGGCTGGCCGGCCTGGGCGCGCCGCCGGCCGGCCGCCTGCTGCTGGGCTTCTCGCCGGACGCGCGCCCGCTGGCGCAGGCCGCCGGCACCGGCCCGGTGCTCGTGCTCGGCGGGCCGGAAGGCGGCTTGAACGCGCAGGAGGAAGCCGCCGCCCGCGCCTGCGGCTTCCAGACGGTGACGCTGGGCCCGCGCGTCCTGCGCGCCGAGACGGCGCCGCTGGCGGCCCTGGCCGGCCTGCTGGCGCTGGCATCCTGATCCTCTGCAGGACCGGTGCTACAACCGCCGCCATGAACCGCCACCTCGGCCTGCTGGTGCTCTGCCAGGGCCTGTTCCTCACCAACAACGTCGCCTTCATCGCCATCAACGGGCTGGTCGGTCTCTCGCTGGCGCCGCGCCCCTGGATGGCCACGCTGCCGGTGATGGGCTACGTGGTCGGCGGCGCGCTGTCCACCGGCATCGTGGCGCGCACGCAGCGGCGCTGGGGCCGGCGCGGCTCCTTCCAGATCGGGCTGGCCGTCGCCTTCGCATCCGCGCTGGCCTGTGCCGCCGCCGCCTCCACCCGCAGCTTCACGCTGCTGTGCCTGGCCACGCTGGTGGCGGGCTACTACAGCGCCAATGCGACGCTGTACCGCTTCGCCGCGGCGGAGCTGGTGGGACCGGACTGGCGCGAGAAGGCGGTCTCGCTGCTGATGGCGGGCGGGCTGATCGGCGCGGTGGTGGGGCCCAACCTGGCGTCGCACACGCGCGGCTGGCTGCCGGCGCCCTTTGCCGGTGCCTACCTGGCGCTGGCGGGCGTGGCGCTGCTGTCGATGGCGGCGATGGCCTTCATCCGCTTCCCGGCGCCGCCCGTGCGCGCGGCGGGCGCGCCGGCCGGCCGGCCGCTGTCCGAGATCGCGCGCCAACCGGCCTTCATCGTCGCGGCCGCCGGCGGCGCGCTGGGCTACGGCGTGATGAACCTGCTGATGGCGGCCACGCCGCTGGCGATGGACGTGTGCGGGCTGCCGTTCTCCGACGCCGCCTTCGTGCTGCAGTGGCACGTGATCGGCATGTTCGCGCCGGGCTTCTTCACCGGCCACCTGATCCGCCGCTTCGGCGCGCTGCCGGTGATGGCGGCCGGGCTGCTGCTCAACCTGGGCTGCATCGCGATCGCGCTGTCGGGCGTGGACCTGCACCACTTCCTGGCCGCGCTGTTCCTGCTGGGCGTGGGCTGGAACTTCCTCTTCACCGGCAGCACCACGATGGCGCTGGGCACCTACCGCCCGGAGGAGAAGGACCGCGTCCAGGCGGCACTGAACTTCTGCATCTTCGCCACGCTGGCGGTCACCTCCTTCGCGTCGGGCGTGCTGGTGACCACGCAGGGCTGGCAGTGGCTGAACATCGGCTCGCTGGTGCCGGTGGCGCTGATCGCGCTGGCGCTGGGCTGGCTGGCCGGTGCGCGACGGCGCGAAGCGGCGGCCTGATTCAGCCGCCGAGCTGCTCGCCGAGCCACTGCTGCAGGGCGGCGTAGACCGGCGCGGCGGCGCGCTCGTTCAGCAGCTCGTGGTACAGCGGCTCGAAGCAGACCGCGCGCAGCCGCGACGCCGGCGCCGCGGCCGCGAAGGCCCGGCTGCCCGCCGGGCTGACCAGCCGGTCGTCGCCGGCATACAGCAGCAGCGTGGGCACCGGCCAGCGCGGCGCGGCGGCCAGCACGGCGGGCCCCTCGTCGGCCAGGAAGCGCGCCAGCTGCGCACCGATGCGGTCGTGCACCAGCGGATCGGCGCGGTAGGCGGCGACCACGGCGGGGTCGTGCGAGATGAAGCCGGCGTCCAGCCCGTTGCCCACGCGCAGCGAGGGCGCCAGGCGCGACAGCACGGCAACCAGCGCCTTCTGGAAGGACGACAGGCCCGGGTCGATGGCGGGCGAGGAGAGCACCAGCGCATCCACCGGCACCCCGCCCTGTGCAGCCGCGCGGGCCACGAAGCTGGACGCCACCAGGCCGCCCAGGCTGTGGCCCAGCAGCACGAGGGGCAGCCCGGGATGGCGCTCGCGCGTGCGTGCGACGACCGCGCCCAGGTCCTCCACCAGCCGCAGCGGATGCGGCAGGCCGCCGCGCGGCCCGCTGGAGCGGCCGTGGCCGAAGTGGTCGTGCGCACAGACCGCCAGACCCCGTTCGTTGAGCCAGCGCGCCACGTGCGCATAGCGGCCGGCATGCTCGCCCAGGCCGTGCACGATCTGGACGGCGGCGCGGGGCGGCGGCGCCGCGGGCCATTCGTACAGCGCCAGGGTCGCGCCGCCAGGCCGTGCCAACGCCTCCGGCGTGCCGTCGTCGCGCACGGCAGAAGCGCAGCTCAGGCCGCGGCCGGCTCGGCCGCCGTGGCGGCGTGCGCGGCGATCACCTCGGCCACCGCGGCGGTCAGCTTCTTGGCGTAGGGCACGTGCAGGAACTCGTTCGGACCGTGCGCGTTGCTCTTCGGGCCGAGCACGCCGCAGACCATCATCTGCGCCGTCGGGAAGCCGGCGCTGAGCATATTCATCAGCGGGATGGTGCCGCCCTGGCCGATGTAGCCGCAAGGCGCGCCGAAATGCGCCAGGCTGGCGGCGTTCAACGCGTCCTCGAACCACGGCACCATCGCCGGCGCGTTCCAGCCGGTGGCCGCGCCGCCGCCCTCGAAGGTGATCTTCGCCCGGTAGGGCGCGTTGTCCTCCAGCAGCGTCTTGAGTTCGGCCATCACCTTCGCGGCATCGACCAGCGGCGGCAGGCGCAGCGAGAGCTTGAAGGCGGTGTAGGGGCGCAGCACGTTGCCCGCGTCCTGCAGCGAGGGGAAGCCCTCCGCGCCGGTGACGCTGAGCGTGGGCTTCCAGGTGCGGGTGATCAGCGCCTCGACCGGATCGGTGGTGGTGGGCAGCGCGAAGGCCGTCGAACCGCCGCAGTCCCAGTGCGCCCAGGGGAAGCGCTTGTAGACCTCGTCGCCCAGGATGGCGGCGGTGGCCCTGGCCTGCGCCAGCCGGTCGGCCGGCACCTCGCAGTGGAAGCTGGCCGGCAGCAGGCGGCCGGTGCTGCTGTCCTCCAGCCGGTCGAGCACCTGCCGCATGATGCGGAAGCTCGAAGGCACCAGGCCCGAGGCGTCGCCCGAGTGCACGCCCTCGGTGAGGATCTCCACCTTCAGCGTGCCGCCGGCCAGGCCGCGCAGCGAGGTGGTGAGCCACAACTGGTCGTAGTTGCCGGCGCCCGAATCGAGGCAGATCACCAGCGCCACGTTGCCCAGGCGCGGCCGCAGCGCATCGACGTACGGCAGCAGGTCGTAGGAGCCAGATTCCTCGCAGGTCTCGATCAGGCCGACGATGCGCGGGTGCGGCACCTTCTGGCTTTTCAGGGCCTGCAGCGCCGCGATACTGGCGTAGACCGCATAGCCGTCGTCGGCGCCGCCGCGGCCGTAGAGCAGGCCGTCCTCGTACTTGGGCGTCCAGGGGCCGAGGTCGTTGCGCCAGCCGGTGAACTCGGGCTGCTTGTCGAGGTGGCCGTACATCAGCACCGTGTCGGTCATCGCCGTGCCGCTGGCGGGCACCTCGAAGAACAGCACCGGCGTGCGGCCTTCCAGGCGCACGATCTCCAGCCTGAGACCCTCGACCTTCTGCGCCTCGACCCACTGCGCGGCGTTGCGCAGCACCGTCTCCAGGTAGCCGTGCTGCACCCAGTCCTTGTCGAAGCCGGGCGACTTGGCAGGGATGGCGATGTAGTCGGTGAGCTGGCGCACGATGTCGCCGTCCCACTTCGAGGAGACGTCGGCCAGGGCGCGCTCGGCGTCGAGCAGACCGGCCGGGATTTCGCGGTGCAGGGGTGCGTTCATCGCAGGCTTCTCCGAGGTCGGGGGCGTGGGGAGGATCGGACGGGCCATTTTGCGCCCGGAACACGCCGCGCGTAGAGTGCGCCCGATCAACCCGGAGCGCCCCGTGAGCACTGCCAAGAAGTCACCCACCGTCCGCGTCGGCATCGGCGGCTGGACCTACGAGCCCTGGCGCGGCAGCTTCTACCCCGAGGGCCTGGCGCATGCCCGGGAGCTGCAGCACGCCAGCCGCCGCCTCACGGCCATCGAGATCAACGGCACCTACTACAGCACCTTCAAGCCGCCCACCTTCCGCAAGTGGCACGACGAGACGCCCGACGGCTTCGTCTTCTCGCTCAAGGCCAACCGCTTCGCGACCAACCGCAAAGTGCTGGGCGCCGCCGGAGACTCCGTTGCCCGCTTCGTCGACAGCGGCCTGGAGGAGCTGCGCGCGAAGCTGGGGCCCATCGTGTGGCAGTTCATGCCCACCAAGGCCTTCGAGGCGGAGGACTTCGAAGCCTTCCTCGCGCTGCTGCCGAGGAAGGCGGGCAGCCGCACGCTGCAGCACGTGATGGACGTGCGGCACCCGAGCTTCCTGTGCGAGGCCTACCGCGCGCTGGCGGCGAAATACCGCGTGTCGACGGTGTTCACCGACGCGGAGAAATTTCCCTCTTTCGAAGAACCCGAAGGGCCGGTCGCCTATGCACGGCTGATGCGGGCCGAGCCGGGGCATCCGGCGGGCTACGCGCCCCTGGCCCTGGACGCATGGGCCGAGCGTGCGCAAGGCTGGGCGCGCGAACGGCCCACCTTCGTCTACTTCATCAACGGTGCCAAGGAGCGTGCGCCCGCGGCGGCGCAGGCACTGCTGGAGCGGCTGGGCTGGACGCCGCCCGAGCCGGAGTCCGCGCCCCCGGAACGTGGGCGCGGAAAGTGAAGAGCGACGATCAGGCCGCGGCCTGCAGTGCCGGCTTGCCGCTGCTGCTTTCGCTGCCGCCGGTGCCCACGCTCACCTCGCCGGAGAGCTGGCCGCCTTCCTCGATGACGACCTTGCCGTAGCGGATCTTGCCGGTGACCTTGCCGGTGGCGTGGATCACCAGCTTCTCGCGGGCGGTGAGGTTGCCGTCGAACTGGCCACGGATCTCGGCGATGTCGATCGAGACCGAGCCCTTGAACGCGCCCGACTCGGCGATCTGGATCACGCGCGAGTCCATGGTCGCCTCGACCGTGCCCTCGACCACCAGCGTGTCGCAGTCCGTGATCTCCACGCCCTTGAGCTTGATGTTCGGGCCGACGGTGAGCTTGCTGCCGCCTTCCTTGACCGCCCCGTTGCTGACGGCGGCGGCGGTGCCGGACGTGCCGAGCGACGAAGGCGTGACGGGAGTGCCCGAGAGATTGGTGCCGCCCATCAGGGGCGCGGGACGGGAATTCGCAGCGTCGGTGTCACGGTCGCGCTTGCCGAAGAAGGGGGATTGCGATGCCAATGGGTGCTCCTCGGGGAAAAGGTGCATGGTAGGGAGCGCTCACCAGCGAGCTGCACTTCATTACGCAAGATCGGTAACCAAATCCCCGAAGGCGGGCAACGGGGAGTACTTCCTTCTTCGTTGCATCTCCACGCGCGGCGCTCACCGCCATCCGGCGCGGCCCTGCGTCACGTCGCCGATGCGCGCGACGAGCGCGTCGGCATCGTCCTCGGCAACCGCGAAGCCGATCTCCACCAGGCTGCCGTGCGCGACGTCCTCGATCTGCGCGCCGGCCGCCGCCAGCTCGCGCCGCACCGCGCCTTCGGCGGCATAGGGCAGCGTGCAGCGCAGCGGGCGCATGCGCCGCAGCGGCACCGGCTGCGCGTCCTTGAGGGCCTGCGTCACGCTCTCGGCATAGGCGCGCACCAGCCCGCCCGCGCCCAGCTTCACGCCGCCGAAGTAGCGCACCACGGTGGCCAGCACGCCCTCGAGTTCGCGGTGGCGCAGCACTTCCAGCATCGGGCGGCCCGCGGTGCCCGCCGGCTCGCCGTCGTCCACCGCCGCGGACTGGCCGCCGGCCATCAGCGCCCAGCACACGTGCGTGGCGGCAGGATGCCCGGCGCGCAGCCGCGCTACGACCGCCTGCGCCGCCGCGCGGTCGGCCACGGGCTGCACGCAGGCGATGAAGCGGCTCTTGCGCACCAGCAGCTCGGCGTGTGCCGCCGCGGCGAGGGTGAAGGCCATGCAGCGGCCTGCGTCAGCCCCGCTCGAAGCGGAAGACCGCCGTGCCCGCGCGCGCGTTGGGCAGCCAGCGCACCTCGCGGCCGTCCTGCAGGCCGAAGGCGTCGAGGATGCGCAGGCGGTTCTTGCGCGCCAGGATCTCGAAGTCCTTGAAGGTGCCGACGCGGATGTTGGGCGTGTCGTACCACTGGTAGGGCAGCCGCCGCGTGACCGGCATGCGCCCGCGCGCCACGCTGACGCGGTTGGGCCAGTGCGCGAAGTTCGGGAAGGCGACGATGCCGGTGCGGCCCACGCGCGCGGTCTCGCGCAGCATCACCTCGGCGTTGCGCAGGTGCTGCAGCGTGTCGATCTGCAGCACCACGTCGAAGCTGGCGTCCTCGAACATCGTCAGCCCCTCGTCGAGGTTGAGCTGGAGCACCTGCACGCCGCGGCGCACGCACTGCAGCACGTTGCCATCGGCGATCTCGACGCCGTAGCCGCTGCAATCGCGCTCGCGCATCAGGCGCGCGAGCAGGGTGCCGTCGCCGCAGCCCAGGTCGAGCACGCGTGCGCCCTGCGGCACGAGGCGCACGATCGCGTCATGGATGACCTGGTCGTTCATTGCAGCTCCCCCGCGATGCCTTCGAACCAGGCGCGCACCACGCCCAGGTAGCGCACGTCGTCCAGCAGGAAGGCGTCGTGGCCGTGCGGCGCGTCGATCTCCGCGTAGCTGACGCTGCGGCGGTTGTCGAGCAGCGCCTTGACGATCTCGCGGCTGCGCGCGGGCGAGAAGCGCCAGTCGGTGGAGAAGCTCACCAGCAGGAACTTCGCCGTGGCGCGCGCCAGCGCGGCGGCGAGGTCGCCGCCGTGTCCGCCCGCCGGGTCGAAGTAGTCGAGCGCGCGGGTGATCAGCAGGTAGGTGTTGGCGTCGAAGTACTCGCTGAACTTGTCGCCCTGGTAGCGCAGGTAGCTCTCGATCTGGAACTCGACGTCCTGCGTGGTGTAGCGGACCACGCCCTCCCGCAGCTCGCGTCCGAACTTCTCGTTCATCACGTCGTCGCTGAGGTAGGTGATGTGGCCGATCATCCGCGCGATGCGCAGGCCGCGCTTGGGCACCACGCCGTGCTCGTAGAAGTGGCCGCCGTGGAAGTCCGGGTCGGTCACGATGGCGCGGCGCGCCACCTCGTTGAAGGCGATGTTCTCGGCGTTGAGGTTGGGCGCGCTGGCGATCACGGCCGCGTGGCGCACGCGCTCGGGGTACTGCAGCGTCCACGACAGCGCCTGCATGCCGCCCAGGCTGCCGCCCATCACCGCGGCCAGCGTGTCGATGCCCAGCGCATCAAGCAGGCGGGCCTGGGCATCGACCCAGTCCTCCACCGTCACCACCGGGAAGTCGGCGCCGTAGACGCGGCCGGTGGCGGGGTTCAGGTGCATCGGGCCGGTGGAGCCGAAGCACGAGCCGAGGTTGTTGATACCGATGACGAAGAAGCGGTCGGTGTCCACCGGCTTGCCCGGGCCGATCATGTTGTCCCACCAGCCCTCGGATTTCGGCTGGCCGGCGTAGCGGCCGGCCACGTGGTGCGAGGCGTTGAGCGCGTGGCACACCAGCACGGCGTTGCTGCGCTCGGCGTTGAGCGTGCCGTAGGTCTCGTAGGCCAGCGTGTAGTCGCCGATGGAGGCGCCGCTTCGCAGCGCCAGCGGCGCGGCGAAGGACATGGATTGCGGCGTGACGTCGAAGGACATGGAGGAGAAAAAAGAAAACCCGGCCTCGCCAAAAACGAGCCGGGTCCGCGCCGCGTCCGTCTTTAGCTGAACTTGTTAAGCGCCCGCAAGCTGGAGCAAATCGGCGCAGGGCGGAGTATAGGCGCGGGCGCCGTCACGCGCCCCAGCCGGCCAGCGCCGCCACGCCGAGCACCAGGAAGATGACGGCCGAGACGCCGTGCACCGCCCGGATCGGCACCTTGCGCACGATGCGCTCGCCCAGCCACACCACCGGCGCGTTGGCCAGCATCATGCCCAGCGTGGTGCCGATCACCACCGGCACGTAGTCCTGCGTGAAGCGCGCGGCCAGCATCACGGTGGCGATCTGCGTCTTGTCGCCCATCTCGGCCAGGAAGAAGGCGATGAGCGTGGTGCCGAAGACGCCGAAGCGCGAGGTGCGCGGCGTGTCGTCCTCGTCGAGCTTGTCGGGGATCATCATCCACGCCGCCATCGCGATGAAGGAGACGCCGAGGATCCAGCGCAGCACGTCCGGCCCCAGCACGCGCGTGACCCACGCGCCCACCGCGCCGGCCAGCGCATGGTTGACCACCGTGGCGGCGAAGATGCCCAGCACGATCGGCCAGGGTTTGCGGAATCGTGCGGCGAGCACGAGGGACAGAAGTTGGGTCTTGTCGCCCATTTCGGCCAGCGCGACGATGCCGGTGGCCACCAGAAAGGCTTCCATGTGGGTATGTGGGGTTCCTCGGCCGAAGGACACGATTGACCACGCAGCCCTTCGGCCTTTTCCCGAAGCTGCGCAGTCAATGGTCTCGCCAGGTTCTCACTGCCGGCGCCATGCCTCGCGTGGGGGCAAGGCAAGTTTGTTGACGCAGGCCCCTCTCGCGCGGCGGCGGAAGGCGGCTACTCCCCAATGACGGGGCGCATTCTAGCCATGCCCGCGGGGCACGGCGCGGTCGCATTTTTTATCAGTGAGCACTGACTTTCAACAAGAAAGCCGCAAGTGGTCAATGCAGGGGCAAATTCCTGTTGGCGCCGCAGATAAATCACCCATAATGGTCGGGCGTTCGGCCTGCATTTGGCAGCCGGGCCATCGGGTGATCGGTCAGTTTCGCCGGGCCTGCCTCAGACAAGGGGCAGTCCCCGCGCCCGGGACTCCATCGCTTTTCTTTCGTGTTCATAGGAGTCCCTTGATGGGCAACAAACTGTACGTCGGCAACCTGCCCTATTCGGTGCGCGACGGCGATCTCGAGCAGGCGTTCAGCCAATTCGGCGCGGTGACCAGCGCCAAGGTCATGATGGAGCGTGAAACCGGCCGCTCCAAGGGCTTCGGCTTCGTGGAAATGGGCAGCGATGCCGAGGCGCAGGCCGCCATCCAGGGCATGAACGGCCAGCCGCTGGGCGGCCGCAGCGTGGTCGTGAACGAAGCGCGCCCGATGGAGCCGCGCCCGCCCCGTAGCGGTGGCTACGGTGGTGGCGGCGGTGGCTACGGCGGCGGCGGCGGCGGTGGTGGCGGCTACGGCGGTGGTGGTGGCGGCGGCTATGGCGGCGGTGGCCGCAGCGGCGGCGGTGGTGGCGGCTACGGCGGCCGCGGCGGCGGTGGTGGCGGCGGCAACGACGGCAGCTTCCGCAGCCCCTACGGCACCGGCCCGCGCGGCGGCGGCGGTGGTGGTCATCGCGGCGGCGGTGGCGGCGGCTACGGCGGCGGCAACAGCGGTTATTGATGCATCCGGTGCGGCTCAGGCGAGCCGCATCAGGATCTTGCGAAAAAGGGCTCCCTCGGGAGCCCTTTTCGTTGGGTCGGCCGTCACTGCTCGCTGCGCCGCTTCTTGCGGCCGCGGCCCTGGACCAGCCGGTCGAACAGGGCGTTGGGCAGCAGGCGCATCAGCTTGGCGACCACACCCATCTGCCACGGGATCACGCGGTAGCTGGTGCCGGCCTCGATGGCGCGGAAGGCCCGGTCGGCGAAGGCGTCGGCCTGCAGCAGGAAGGGCATGCCGTAGCGGTTGCCGCGCGTGAGCGGCGTGTCGACGTAGCCGGGGCACAAGGTCACGACCTTGACGCCGCTGCCGTGCAGTTCGCCGCGCAGACTCTCGCAGTAGGCCACGACGCCGGCCTTGCTGGCGCAGTAGGCGCCGTGGCCGGGCAGGCCGCGGATGGCGGCCACGCTGGCGATGCCGACCAGCCGGCCGCTGCCGCGCCGCCGCATGGCGGCGACGAAGGGATGAAAGGTGGCGGCCAGCCCCACGTTGTTGATGGCGAAGGTCTGCGCCATCACGTCCAGGTCCTCGCGCTCGGCGGTGTCCATGCCGATGCTGACGCCGGCGTTGGCGATCACCGCGTCGGGCAGCCCCTGGGCGTCGATGCAGGCCCGGCCGGCGGCGGCGATGCTGTCGATGTCGGCCACGTCGGCGCCGTACACCCGGCAGTTCTCGGCGCCCAGGCCGCGCGCGTCCGCCCATGCCTGGACTTCCGTCACGCGGCGCGCCACCAGGGCCAGACGCCAGCCCGCGTCCGCATAGCGCGCGGCCAGCGCCTGGCCGATGCCGCTGGAAGCGCCGGTGATGAAGACCAGGGGGCCGGCCTGTGGCATGGCGTCAGCGCCGCGCGCCGGGGGTGGGCGGCGCGATGAAGCCGCGCACCCGCCCCTGCAGGTTGGCCACGCCGGAGAGGTGGTCGTAGTCCATCGCGTCGGCGGTGAAGCGGTCGCTGCCGCGGGTGAGGGTGACGGGCCGGTCCGAGCGCACGCGCTCGGTGTCCACGTAGGCATGCAGGAACTCGCCGCGGAACTCCAGCCGCGGCAGCACGCGGCCGTTGGGCTGCACGGCCGCGTCGCGCACCACGATGGCGTTGCCGAAGAGCTGGATCTCGCTGCCGTCGCCGTTGGACAGGCCGCGGTCGGCGCTGGCGTGGGTGACCAGGCCCTGGGGCGAGATCGAGCGCACGCGCACCTGGTCGACCTCCAGCGTGTCGGTGTCGGGGTAGTGCCGGCCTTCCGTGCCCGTCATCTCGCTGCGCAGCTGGCCGGTGCCCAGGAAGTTCTTGACGGTGAAGTCGCGCATGAAGAAGTCGGGCTCGTGCACCGGCGCCTCCTTGGCCGCCGGCTGGACCAGCCGCGGCGCGTTGCGTACCAGCCAGTAGGTGCCCAGCGCCAGCGCGCCCATCAGGATGATCGGCAGGTACAGGCTGGCGCGGTCCAGCGCCATGCGCAGCAGCGCCCAGCCTTGCTTGAAGTCCATCGCCATCAGGAGGCCGCTCCCTCGGCCGCGTCGAGCAGGCGCTGATAGTGGCCGCCGGCCAGGAGCAGCAGGTCGCAGAACTCGCGCGCCGCGCCCTCGCCGCCGCGGGCGGCGGTGACGTGGCGCACGGCGGCCCGCACTTCGGCGTGGGCATTGGCGGGCGCGGCGGAGAAGCCGGCGCGCCGCAGCACCGGCAGGTCCGGCCAGTCGTCGCCGATGGCGGCGGCCTGCGCCCAGGCGAGGCCCAGTACGGCCAGCAGCGCCTCGGCGGCCGGCCGCTTGTCGCTGACGCCGTAGCGTGCATGGACGACGCCCAGCGCCTCCAGCCGCACGCGCAGCGGCTGCGAGTCGCGCCCGGTGATCACCACCGGCTCGATGCCGGCGCGGCGCAGCAGCTGCAGGCCGTAGCCGTCGAGGATGGAGAAGCGCTTGAGCGTCTCGCCCTCGGCGCTGAAGTACACGCCGCCGTCGGTGAGCACGCCGTCGACGTCGAAGAAGGCGACGCGCACGTCCTGCGCGGCCAGCAGCAACTCGGGCGCGAAATGCATGGCGCTCATCAATGATCCGCCATCCGGCACGCCGCTGGATGACGAAGCGTCACGGGACAGGCGGCCGCGGAGCAGGCCATGCCAGGGCACCCGCGGAACTGGCTTGGCCAGGCCGCCGGGTGCGCCCCCTTGAGGGGGGATTCGAGCGACACGAAGTGCGCGAGAAACGGGGGTGGGCTCATTTCTAGATGACCTTGGCCCGCATCAGGTCGGTGGTGTTCAGCGCGCCGACCAGCCGGTCCTCGGCGTCGACCACGAACAGGCGGGTGATGCCGTGCTGCTCCATCAGCTCCGCTGCCTCCACCGCCAGCGCGTCGGCGCGGATGGTGCGCGGGCCGCGGTGCATCACGTCGGCGGCGGTGGGCGTGCGCAGGTCGGCGCCGGCCTCGATCAGGCGGCGCAGGTCGCCGTCGGTGAAGATGCCCTCGGCCCGGCCGCCCTCGCCCATCACGGCCGCGGCGCCGAAGCCCTGGTTGCTCATCGCCCGCATCAGCTCGGAGATGCCGGCCGTGGGCGCCACGCGCGGCACGGCCTCGCCGCTGCGCATGACATCGCTGACGTGGGTGAGCAGCTTGCGGCCCAGCGCGCCGCCGGGGTGCGAGCGGGCGAAGTCCTCGGCGCCGAAGCCGCGCGCGTCCAGCAGCGCGACGGCCAGCGCATCGCCCAGCGCCATCTGCGCGGTGGTGCTGGCGGTGGGCGCGAGGTTGAGCGGGCAGGCCTCCTTCTCGACGCCGCTGTCGAGCACGACGTCGGCGTGGCGGGCCAGGGAGGATTCGCGCCCGCCGGTCATGGCGATCAGCGGCACGCCCTGGCGCTTGACCACCGGCAGGATGGCGGCCAGCTCGTCGCTCTCGCCGCTGTTGGAGATGGCCAGCACGATGTCCACCGCCTTGATCATGCCGAGGTCGCCGTGGCTGGCCTCGGCCGGGTGGACGAACATGGCGGGCGTCCCGGTGGACGCCAGCGTGGCGGCGATCTTGCGCCCGACGTGGCCGCTCTTGCCCATGCCCATCACGACCACCCGGCCGCGCACCTCGAGGATGCGGCGCACCGCCTCGATGAAGGAGGGGCCGATCCGCGCCTTCAGCCCGAGCACGGCCGCGGACTCGATGTCGAAGGTCGCGCGGGCGCGCGCCAGCAGCGCGTCGGAATCCAGGGGCAGGGAGGGCATCGCGGAATTTTATCGGCCGGCACGGCGGCAAGCCCCTTGCTAGCATCCGGCCATGCGCTCGTTCGAACTCACGCTGATGTACCTGCTGGCCGCGGTGCTCGGCGTGGTGACCTGCCGCTCCTTCAAGCTGCCGCCGATGCTGGGCTACCTGGTGGCGGGCGTGCTGATCGGGCCGCACGCGCTCAGGCTCTCGGACAACGACGAAGGCATCAAGCACCTGGGCGAGTTCGGCGTGGTGTTCCTGATGTTCGTGATCGGCCTGGAGTTCAGCCTGCCCAAGCTGCGGGCGATGCGCAAGCACGTGTTCGGGCTGGGCGCGCTGCAGGTGACGCTGACCATGCTGGCCGCCACCGCCGGCGCGCTGGCGCTGTCGCGCGTGCTGCCGCCGCGCTGGCAGCTCGGTTGGCAGACGGCGCTGGCGCTGTCGGGCGCGCTGGCGATGAGCAGCACGGCGATCGTGGTCAAGCTGATGGCCGAGCGGCTGGAGCTGGAGAGCGAGCACGGCCGCCGCGTGATGGGCGTGCTGCTGTTCCAGGACTTGGCCGTGGTGCCGCTGCTGGTGCTGGTGCCGGCGCTGGGTGCGCCGCCGGAGGCGCTGGCCAAGGCCCTCGGCCTGGCCATGCTCAAGGCCACGGTGCTGGTCGGGCTGCTGCTGTACGGCGGCCCGCGGGTGATGCGCTGGTGGCTCACGCTGGTGGCGCGCCGCCGCAGCGACGAGCTGTTCATGCTGAACCTGCTGCTGGTCACGCTGGGCCTGGCCTGGCTGACGGAGCAGGCCGGGCTGTCGCTGGCGCTGGGCGCCTTCATCGCCGGCATGCTGGTGTCGGAGACGGAATACAAGCACCAGGTGGAGACCGACATCCGCGCCTTCCACGACGTGCTGCTGGGCCTGTTCTTCATCACCATCGGCATGTCGTTGGACTGGCACGTGGTGGTGGACCACTGGGGGCTGGTGGCGCTGCTGCTGGTGCTGCCGCTGCTGTTCAAGCTGGCGCTGGTGACGCTGCTGGCGCGCCTGCTGGGCGCGACCACCGGCGTGTCGCTGCGCACGGGCCTGTACCTGGCGCAGGCGGGCGAGTTCGGCTTCGTGCTGCTGGCGCTGGCGCAGGGGCGCTCGCTGCTGCCGGAATGGCTGGCCAGCCCGGTGCTGGCCGCGATGATTTTGTCGATGCTGGCCACGCCCTTCATCGTGATGTACAGCGAGGCGATCGTGCGCAAGCTGGTGGCCAGCGACTGGCTGCAGCAGTCGCTGCAGATGACGCAGATCGCGCGCAAGACCATCAACACGGCGCGCCACGTGATCATCTGCGGCTACGGCCGCTGCGGGCAGAACCTGGCGCGCATGCTGGAGCGCGAGGGCATTCCCTACATGGCGCTGGACCTGGGCCCGGACCGCGTGCGCCAGGCCGCCGCCGCGGGCGACTCGGTGGTGTTCGGCGACGCCGCGCGCCTGCAGGCGCTGATGGCCGCCGGCCTGGCGCGCGCCAGCGCGGTGGTGGTCACCTACCTGGACGTGCCGGGCGCGATGAAGGTGCTGGCCCACACCCGCTCGCATGCGCCGCAGGTGCCGGTGATCGTGCGCACGCAGGACGACCGCGACCTGGAGAAGCTGCAGGCCGCCGGCGCCACCGAGGTCGTGCCCGAGGCCATCGAGGGCTCGCTGATGCTGGCCAGCCACGCGCTGGCGCTGGTGGGCGTGCCGATGCGGCGCGTGATCCGGCTGGCGCAAGAACAGCGCGACGCCCGCTACAACCTGCTGCGCGGCTACTTCCACGGGGCCGATGACGACGCCGGCGACGAGCTGGACTACGAGCGGCTGGACACGCTCACCCTGGCCCCGGGCGCGCGCGCCATCGGCCAGCCGCTGGCGCAGCTCGCGCTGCATGCAGTGGGCGTGCGGGTCGCCAGCCTGCGCCGCCACGGCGGGCAGCCGGCCGATCCGCTGGGCGACACGGTGCTGGCCGACGGCGACACGCTGGTGCTCTCGGGCAAGCCGGGTGCGCTGGCGGCGGCGGTGGACCGGCTGCAGCGCGGTTGAGGCTGCTTCAGCGCGACGGCAGTCCGGCAACGCGCTCCAGCCGCTCGGTCGTCATCCACTCGTCCTGGTAGAGGTAGAAGCGGCGCTGCTGCATCAGGCGCCAGCCCTGCGGGCCCACCTGCCAGCGCCCGCCGCGCCAGGCCGGCAACTGCCGGGCGAAGGCGTCAGCGACCTCCGGCGATGCCAGCCAGGGCGCGGCGCCGTCGAGCGACCAGACCACCTCGGCCGCCACGCCCGGATACACCTGGCCCCGCACGCGCATGGGCCCGACAGTGCCGATGCCGCGCACCGAGGCCAGGCGCAGTCCGCGCGCGATGCACAGCTGCCGTCCGCCCGTCCAGTCCGTCAGCTCGGGGCGCGGCGCATAGGTGTGCAGCGCCGGCGGCTCGGACTCGCCGGCCGGCTCGTCGGGCTCGCGCTCGTACAGGCCGGCCGCGGCCAGCATGTCCATCCACGACAGCGTGGCCGCGTCGCCGGCCTGGACATGCACCGGCTGCGCGTCATAGGCCAGGCCGTTGGCCATGCACAAGGGGTCGCGCGACTGCGCGTCGCCGCGCTCCAGCGCGGCGCGCAGCGCCTGCGGCGAGACGTCCGGCATCGGCTCCGGCCGGGTCGCGATGGCCACGCCGCCCAGCCCCAGCACCGCGATCGCCGCCAGCGCCAGCGACATCCAGCCGGTGCGGCGCCACCAGCCCGGCGGGCGGGCCGGGTCGTCCGCCGCGTCCAGCGGCGAGAAGGCCGACAGGCGAACGGGCTGGGTGAAGACCGCGGCCCCGCAGGCCGGGCAGAAGCTCGCGCCCGTCGCCAGGTCGGCGCCGCAGGCCGCGCAGTGCGGCGTCTGCGGGGTGCCGGCGGGGCCCTGCGTCATGCGGGCCTCCGCGCGCGGATGTCAGAAGGGGGTTCTTCGGCCACCGCCGGGGGGCCGGGCGGAGGGCGCAGGGCAAACGCGGCAGGGCGAGCATGGTGTGTTCGTGGCTCGCGCCGCTTCAATTGGCGTACGTCGGGTTGCGCCGCTCTTCCTCCGCCTGCTGCTGGCGCCGCACCGCCTCGCACTGCGGATGCGCGCGCTGGGCGGGCTTGGCGCATTCGGCCACCAGGCAGCGCGCCCGGGCGATGAAGTTCTGGCCGGCGCATACGGCCTCGGGCGAGGGAGGCGGCGGCGCGGGAGGCGCAGGCGCCTCGGCCACGGGCGGCGGCGGAGCGGGCATGGGCGCGGGCGCCGGGGCCGGCCTGCGCGCCGGCGCAGGGCGGGGCGCCGC
>NZ_JBIQNC010000065.1:0-21885 GCF_044462705.1 Xenophilus sp. | reverse complement strand
CGCCCATGTGCTGCCGGTAGGCCTTCCAGAAGCCGCGCACCGAGGCCTCGGTGGCGCGGCCCTCGCTCGACGCGGTGCCGTCGCCGCCCATCTCCACCACCGCCTCCAGCGTGCCCGCGCCGGCGATGCCGCGCTGCACGAAGCCGCCGACGGCGCCGTCCTCCATCGAGATGAAGCCGGCCGGCCCGATCAGGTTGGACTGCTTGAGCCGCACCTGGCGCTGCTCGGGCGTGTCGTCGGCATAGCCCAGGTAGGTCCAGTTCAGTTCGGTGCGCTCCACGCCCCTGGGCAGCACCTGGCGCACCGCCAGGCAGTTCTGGATCTGCTGCAGCACGAAGCCGGGGAAGACCGAGAGGATCTGCAGCGTCACGCCGTCCCCGTATTCCTGGAAGCCGGCCAGCAGGCTCGGGTCCTTGAGGCGGTAGTTCGCATCGTCCGAGCGCAGGCCCTGGTCGCGGTACGAGGCGTCCTTCTCCGCCTGCGCGTCGATCATGGAGTAGCTCACATGGTTGCCGCCGCTCTCGTCGACGATGACGCCGCCCTTTTGCGACAGGCGATTGAGCTCGAAGGTGGTGAAGAACAGGTGCAGCAGGCTCGCGTGGTAGCTGTCGCGCACGTTCTCCACGTACAGCTTCCAGTTGTTGGGCAGCGCCTGCGTGAAGCGCCCGATCACCTCCACCGGCTTGTGCAGCACGCGCTCGATGCGTTCGCAGATCTCCTCGCCCAGGTACTCCTCGATGCCGGGCACCTCGTCGCCGAAGCTGCCGAAGAGCAGGCCGCAGAAGCTCGCCACGCGCAGCTTGCGCGGGCCGTGCGCCTCCTTGCAGAAGCCGGGCGGCATGCCGCCCTGGCCCTTGACGCCTTTCTCGAAGGCCACGCCGGTCAGGTCGCCCTGCCGGTTGTAGCTCCAGGCGTGGTAGACGCACTGGAAGTTCTCGGCGCGGCCCGACTTCTCCAGCGCGATCAGCGCGCCGCGGTGGGCGCAGCGGTTCTCGAAGGCGTAGACCTCGCCGTCCGCGTCGCGCACCACCACCACCGGCGTCTCGCCGACGAAGGTGGTGCGGTAGCTGCCGGCCTCGGGCAGCTCGGCCTCCAGGCACAGGTAGTTCCAGGTCTCGCCCTGGAAGATGCGCGCCTGCTCCTCGGCGGCGAGCTGCGCGTCGCGGTAGACGCCGTAGGGGATGCGCGTGAGCCCGGGGCCGGACCAGCGGACGGGTTGAAGGGTGGACGTGTCTTGCATGGGGCTGCTCAGTCGAGGCGGACGTTGGCGCTGCGGATGACCCGGTCCCACTTGGCGGACTCGGCGCGGATGAACTGGCCGGTGCGGGCCGGGTCCCAGCCGCGCGGCTCGGCGCCCTGCTCGGCGAACTTCTGCCGCACCTCGGGCTGGGTCAGTGCGCCGGCAAAGCTCTTCTGGAGCGCGGCCACCTTGGCCGCGGGGGTGCCCGGCGGCGCCACCACCGCGAACCAGGTCACGGCGTTCATCGACGGCAGCCCCTGCTCGGCGAAGGTGGGCACCTCGGGCAGTGCTGCGGAGCGCTGCTCGTCGGCCACGCCCAGGATGCGCAGCTTGCCCGCCTGGTGGAAGGGCAGCGACGAGCTGATGTTGTCGAAGAACACGTCGATCTGCCCGCCCACCAGGTCCACCAGCGCCGGCGCCGTGCCCTTGTAGGGGACGTGGACCATCTCCGTGCCCGTGAGCTGCATGAACAGGCTGGCCGTCAGGTGCGAGGTGGTGCCGTTGCCCTGCGAGCCGTAGGTCACCTTGCCCGGGTTGGCCTTGGCGTAGGCGATGAACTCCTGCACGTTCTTCACCGGCAGCCGCGGGTTGACCACCAGCACGTTGGGCACCGTCGCCAGCACCGTGACCGGCTCCCACTTCGACGGGTCGAAGGCCATCTTCCGGTACAGGTGGTGGTTGATGGCGATCGGCCCGGGCGGCGAGGCCAGCAGGGTGTTGCCGTCGGGTTCGGCGCGGAACACCGCCTCGGCGCCGATGTTGCCGCCGGCGCCGGTGCGGTTGTCGATCAGCACGCCGGCGGGGAACTGCGTGCGCAGCTTCTCGGCCACCACGCGCGGCAGGATGTCGGCCGTGCCGCCGGCGGGGTAGGGCACGATGATCTTGAGGGCTTGCGGGGTCTGTGCCGTGGCGCTGCCGAGCAGGCAGGCCGCAGTCAGGCAGGCGGCGCCGAGGCGCCGCGCGAGGGCGGTTGTCATCCTGTTGTGTCTCCGTGTCTGACGTTCATCGGGGGTGATCCAGTGTCCGGGCCGCATGCCTTCCGCCACAAGCCGGATGTGCGGCATGCGCAAAAATGGACACCCCGGCATGCGCAGGATCAAGATGCGATGGCAGACAAGAACTTCGTGAGCTCGCTCGACAAGGGCCTGCAGGTGCTGGGCTGCTTCGGCCGGCAGCACGCGCGGCTCACCGTCTCGGAGGCGGCGCGCCTGACCGGCAGCACGCCGGCCTCGGCGCGGCGCTCGCTGCTCACGCTGCAGGCGCTCGGCTACCTCGACAGCGACGGCAAGCGCTTCTGGATGCTGCCCAAGGCGCTGCTGATCGCGCACGCCTATCAGTTCCCGCCCGATGCCGCAGCTTGCGCAGCCGCTGCTGGTCGCTCTCTCCGAGCGCACCCGTGAGTCGGCCAGCCTGGGCATGCTTCTGGGCGACGATGTGGTGATCGTCGCTCGCGCAATTGCCCGGCGCAGCCTTTCGACGGGGCTGGCCATCGGATCGCGGCTTCCGAGCTATTGCTCGGCGCTCGGCGGGGTGTTGCTCGCCGCGTTCGAGCCCCTGGAGGCACGCAGACGTGTCGACCAGATGCAGCGCGCTGCACTGACACCGCGCACCCTCTGGCGTAGCAACGACGTCGTGGCCGAGGTGGCCCGCTGCCGCGAGCAGGGCTGGTCGGAGAGCGATGAGGAACTGGAACTCGGCGTGCGGTCGATGGCCATCCCGGTGTTCGACCGTGCGGGCGATACCGTCGGCGCCATGAGCATCGCGGTCCAGGCCGACCGTATGACGATGGCGGATTCCGTTCGACCATGCTGCCGGCGCTGCGTCGTGCGCGCGATGCGCTGGCGACCCGCTTGCCGGCGGATTGTGCGCACCCGGGCCGGGCGCAGTGGAGCCGCTGCGGCGGGCATCTCGGTACTTCGATGCAAAGCGTCGTAGGGGAAACCCTGGAACGACCAAGTTTCTTTCGCGATGCGCAAATATCCTGACGCTACATCAAGCCTTCGGTCACACCATCGCGCCCGCGGCTGCAAATCAATGCCGCGAACCAGTCGAAGGAGACATAAGATGCAGACAACAGTCATCACGATGCTGCTGGCGTCGGTGGCCCTAGCCGCGTGCGGTGGCGGCGGATCCACGCCGCTGCCGCTGCCGCTGCCGCAGCAGCAGCCGCCGCAGCAGGAGCCTCCGCCGCCCCCGGTGCCCTTGGCTTCGCGCGCCGCATGCGAGGCTCTGAAGGACGGAAATGGCGACATGGTGTGGCCAAATGCCGCGACGGTCGTGGAAGTCGCTGCCTGGCGTGACGCCGCGCCCGCCACCGCATCTGCGGCGGCGCTGCCCGAACACTGCGAGGTGTCCGGCACCATCGCGAAGCGCACCGGGATCGACGGCTATCCCTACGAAATCAAATTCCGCCTCCGGATGCCCGCAGAATGGAACGGTCGTTTCTTCATGGAAGGCGGCGGCGGAACCAACGGCTCGCTGTCCGCGGCTACCGGCAGCATTGGTGGGGGACAGATCGCAAGCGCGCTGTCTCGCAATTTCGCCACCATCGCAACGGATGGAGGTCACGACAACGCAGTGAACGACAATCCCGACGCGCTCGGCACCGTTGCCTTCGGATTGGATCCGCAGGCCCGTCTCGACATGGGCTACAACTCGTACGATCAGGTCACGCAGGCAGGCAAGGCCGCGGTGGCCAGGTTCTACGGACGCGCTGCCGACAAGTCCTATTTCATCGGCTGTTCGGAGGGCGGCCGCGAGGGCATGATGCTCTCGCAGCGCTTCCCTTCCCACTACGACGGCATCGTTGCCGGTGCACCAGGCTACCAGTTGCCGAAGGCCGGGATCAGCGGTGCGTGGACCACACAGTCCCTTGCGCCCGCCGCTGTCGGCTTGGATGCACAAGGCGTGCCGCTTATCAATAAGTCTTTCTCTGACGCCGACCTGCACCTTCTTTCACAGGCAATCCTGGGCACATGTGACGCCCTCGACGGCCTTGCGGATGGCATCGTTGACAATTACCGGGCATGCCAGGCAGCCTTTGACCCCGCCACGGCAGCCAATCCTGCAAACGGCCAGGCGCTCCAGTGCGTTGGCGCCAAGACTGCGGATTGCCTGAGCCCCGTCCAGGTCACTGCGATCAAGCGCGCGATGGCGGGGCCCGTGAATTCGGCGGGAACGCCGTTGTACAACAGATGGGCTTGGGACGCTGGCATGAGCGGACTGAGTGGCACGACCTATAACCAGGGGTGGCGCTCGTGGTGGCTCGGTAGCTTCAACAGCAGTGCCAACAACGCCCAGCGCGTGAGCGGCTTCTCGGCGCGCTCCTGGCTGGTCGATTTCGCCACACCGCCCGAACCGATGCCCTTGACGCAGGTTGCCGCGCGGATGATGAAATTCGATTTCGACATCGATCCGTTGAAGATTTGGGCGACCAGCGGACAGTTCACCCAATCCAGCATGGACTGGCACGGTGCAACTTCTACTGACCTTGCTGCCTTCCGCGATCGCGGCGGCAAGATGATCCTGTACCACGGCATGTCCGACGCCGCGTTCTCAGCCCTGGACACGGCCGACTATTACGAGAGACTTGGCGCAGCGATGCCAGGTGCTGCTGGATTCGCGCGCCTTTTTCTGGTGCCGGGTATGAATCATTGCAGCGGCGGTCCCGGGACCGACCGGTTCGACATGCTGACGCCCTTGGTCGCCTGGGTCGAGCGCGGCGAGGCGCCGGATCAGATCTCCGCCTGGTCGGGCACGCCAGGGTACTTCGGGGTGGCGGCACGCACGCGGCCACTTTGCCCGTATCCCCAAATCGCCCGCTACAAGGGTAGTGGAGACATCAACACCGAAGCGAACTTCGCCTGCGCGGCGCCGCCCTGAAAGGGGCCACGTAGCGTGGCGCCTTGCACGATTGCTCCGGCAAGGTGAAGTTTTCATGCTGCGTACTTGACGATCGGGTCCTGGAAGCAGGTCAAGACGCGATGACAGACAAAAACTTCGTGACTTCGCTCGACAAGGGTCTGCAGGTGCTGAGCTGCTTCGGCCGGCAGCACGCGCGACTGACAGTCTCGGAGGCGGCGCGCCTGACCGGCAGCACGCCGGCCTCGGCGCGGCGCTCGCTGCTCACGCTGCAGGCGCTCGGCTACCTCGACAGCGACGGCAAGCGCTTCTGGATGCTGCCCAAGGCGCTGCTGATCGCGCACGCCTACCTCGCCTCGCGCGCGACGCCCACGCTGGCGCAGCCGCTGCTGGATGCGCTGTCGGAGCGCACCCGCGAGTCGGCCTCGCTGGGCAAGCTGCTGGACGACGACGCGATCATCATCGCGCGCTCCACGGCGCGGCGCAGCCTGAGCATCGGGCTGGGCATCGGCTCGCGCCTGCCGGCCTACTGCTCGGCCATCGGCCGCGTGCTGCTGGCCAGCCTGCCGCCGGGCGAGGCCGAGCGCCGCGTGCGCGCCATGCCGCGCCAGCCGCTGACGCCGCGCACGGTGTACGAGGTGCGCCCCGTGCTGGAGCTGATCGCGCGCTGCCGCGAGCAGGGCTTCGCCGGCAGCGACGGCGAGCTGGAACTGGGCGTGCGCTCCATGGCCGTGCCGGTGCACGACCGCAGCGGCTCGCTGGTGGGTGCCATGAGCATCGCGGTGCGCGCCGAGCGCATGAGCTTCGCCGAGTTCCGCGAGGCCTTCCTGGCCGCCCTGCGCAAGGCCGGCACTACGTTGGGCGAGCGGCTTTATCCCGAGTGAAGGGGAACGGCCTGCTACACCCTGTGCACTACGCCCGCGCTCAACTCAGAGACACTGGCTGTACGCGAAGACTACCGGGGTTGGACTGCTTCAAGCTCCTTCAGAAACCACGAAAATCCAACCCCGTCCAGCCCTCAAACTGACATGGGATGATGTCGAGGACCACGTGCGGAGTCTGGTCAGTCTCCTTGGGTTCATCCTTCAGGCACGTCCTTGGGCAGCAACGACTGCGTCATGGCAACCCACTCTTCTGCTAAGACAAACCCCGGCGTCGCCGACAGTGCGTCGCCTCGATTTCCAGCCAGGGCTGTACGCGAATCCCTCGGCGCCATCTTGCGTCCAGTCGCACTCTCGGCGTCAAGGCTTGTCGGGCCTCTCGAGGAAGGCGAAAACGCCAAGCATGCTTCTGTCGATGACCGTGCGGTGATCCGCGTCCTGAATCTCCTCGTAGCGAAAGATCATCTTTCGCTCTTCCATGGCATCAATCCACGTCCTAGTCATGTCGACGGGAACCGCTTGATCGACCACGCCCTGCGTGATCATCACAGGCACGGTGATCTTGGAGAGAACTTCCTGCATCCGGGGGACCATTCGTCGGGTCGCCGGCGCGATGGCCGCAACGGCGTTCCACTGCTTGGGATATTTGGATGCGAGGTAGAGCGCGCCGGCGCCTCCCATGGAATGACCGACTAGGAACGTGCGCGCCGGGTCCGTCCGGAACTCCTGCTTCGCCAGGGCCAGCACGTTCATGACGTCCTGCTCACTCAACGCCCTCAGGTTCGGGGGATCGTGGGCCGCTGCAGGATCGGGGGTGCGGCCAAGGCCTGCGCGGGGGCTGTACTCGCCGGGGATGCCATACCAGCCCCGCGGGTTGTATCCCATGGGCGCAACCACGACATAGCCGCCCTTCTCGGCCAGGTCGAGCAGCGCGCCGCGCATGAGGGTGTTGTGGTTCCCGTTCAGTCCATGCAGCGCGATGATCAAAGGCGCCGGCTTGTCTTTCCTGACCTTGCTGGAAACGAACACCGCGTAGGGCAAGTCCTCCCCGGTGGGACCGAAACGGTAGGTCCGCTGCCCGACCCGCGGATCGGGGGGCAAAGGCTGCGGCCGCGGCGATGCAGGCGGGGCGACGGGCTGAGCCGCCACGACCCCGGACAACGCCGACAAGCCAACGCCGATCGCCCATGCCCGAAGCATGTTTCTTCTGTCGAGTTCCATAGCCTTTCCTTTCCACGCCGAAATGCCGGCGGCTTCTCCGCCTATTCCCGCCCGGACCTTGCGTGCAGCGCGAACGCCATGAGGCGCAGGTCGCGCCAGTGAGACCTTTCCCGCAGTTGCGCCTGGGGCAGCAGCTTCCGGCGCTGTGCCTCGACCTCGGCGATCAATTCGGCATCCCAGCTGTCCGAATGGTCCCTCGACGCGGCGATGCGCTGGTAGAGCGGCCCCAATCGCCGGGCATAGTCGGCGACGCCGCCCACCGCATTGAGGTCGATGGTCTCGAACGGTCCCATGAAGGACCAGCGCCATCCCAACCCGTCGCGTACGGTCTTGTCGATGTCCTCCACCGAGGCGATCCCATCCTTGACCAGTGCCCAGGCCTCCCTGAGCAGCACGGCCTGGAGGCGATTGAGGACGAAGCCATCGATCTCGCGTCTCACCGTGATCGGACTCTGGTCGCATGCCAGCATCAGCTCGCGGGCGAAATTCAGAGCATCCGCACCGGTATCGGGCGAGGGAACCAGCTCGACCAGCGGGATCAACGACGGCGGATTGACCGGGTGCACCACGAGGACGCGGTCGCTGATGCGCAGCCCAGATGCAAACGCGGAGGCCGGGATTCCCGAGGTAGAACTACCGATGATCCGCCTGCCGTCGTCCAACGGCTCGAGTTGCTCAAGCAAAGCGCGCTTCAGATCCGCCTTCTCCAGAATTGACTCCTGGACGTAGACGGCATTGCGCACCGCCTCCTCCAGCGAGGCCACAACCCGGACTCTTCCGGCGACGACGGACGGGGGTTCGTCGACCAGCCCCTGGTCGGACAGCGCGTCCAACTGCAGCCGTATCCGGCCTGGCGCTGCCTCCAGGACGGCGGCATCGGCGTCATGGATGTTGACAGCGAATCCGGCCCGGGCGAAAACCACGGCCCACGCGCAACCGACCAGGCCCACACCGATGCAGGCAACGGTTCCGAAGTTCTTGGGATCTATCATGGGCATATTCATCACAAGGTTCAAAGAATTTCGCGCTCCCTGCCCCAGTTCATGCGTAGCCCTGAATTGGGGCGCCTGCACGCAGTCCGAGCTTCGAGATGAGGACCGGCGCCCCGCCCCAGCGCTGTCGGGCAAGCCAAGTGGCAAGCCCTTGGTCCATCACGCGCGTGTGGCCTGGAAACCAGTCGGCCAGCGCAATCGCGAAGGCACGAACCACATCGGCGCGCCCCTGGCCAAACGCAATCTTGACTTCGCGCAGGCTTTCCAACACGGCAGCATGCTCTTCGACGTGGCAGCGTGCCGAGTCGTACCGCGAGACGCGCATCGTCTCTTCCTCCTCAGCAAAGTGCGAGCGCACATGGCGCTCGAAAGCGGCCAGGGCGGCATCCAGCGCCCCAGTGTCCGACGACAGCAGCGCATCGACGCACCGAACGAACTCGCGATGCATCAAGTCCATGCTCTCTTCTCCGAGCACGAACCTTTCATCCCAGGCGAGCGAACTCGGGATTGGTCGTTGAACAGCCAGCGCCGCAACCGAAAGGGCTTCCTTGCTCACGGGTTGGTCCCAAGGCCTGCCTCCCGGATCACGCCGCTGAGCTTCTTCACATCACCTTCAAGCCACTTGCGCGCTTCGACCGAGCCGACGAACCTGGGCTGCACCTCCAGATCGTTGAGACTCTTCATGATGGCCGGATCGTTCATCGCATCCCGGAAGGCGGCTTCGAGGCGCTGCAATACGGGTGCGGGAGTTCCTGCCGGCGCGGAGATCGTCACCAGCTGTTCGTTTCCGTCGAGCTCCGGGTAACCCTGCTCGCCCGTCGTTCCAGCGCTGGGCAAGAGCGGCAGCCGCGTGGGCCGCTGCACGGCGATCACCCGCAGCCCTGCACCATCCATCTGCTTGACCAGCGAGCTGTAGGGCAAGACGCAGGCGTCGACATCGCCGGCCTTGATCGCGGTCAGCGCCGGTGCCACTCCGTTGTAGGGAACATGCGTGATGTTCAGCTTCTGGCCGGGATGGTTCTTCTGGAAGGCGAACCTGAACATCTCCAGTTGAAGGTGGTTGATGCCGTTGGCGCCCGTGGAGCAGATGCTCAGTCCTCCAGGCCTGCTGTTCGCCAATGCCACGAGTTCGGGCAATGTCTTGGCCGGGGTCTTGTCGCTGACGGCGAACAGGGAGGTGTAGATGCCCAGGCCCGCGATGGGCGCGTAGTCCTTCAGGCTGAACTCGTGGTTACGAACGAGCAGATGGACGAAGCCGAACGCCGAGCCGGAGGCGATGAACAGCGTGTAGCCGTCCGGCTTGGCCGTGGCTGCGGCGCGCGCTCCGACGGCGCTGCCGGCACCCGGGCGGTTGACGATCACCACCGGCTGCCCCAGGAGCTCATTGACCTTCTTGCCCAGCACGCGGGCGGTCGCATCGAGGCTGCCACCGGCGGCGAAGGGAACGATGATGCTGATCGGTCCCTGAGGAAACGCCGGTTCGGCCGCCGCGGCGCGCTGCGCAGCCGCAGCCAGAAGCGCTGATGCCAGCAGCGCGGGTAGGACCTGGCTGCCGAACTTCGGCAGTTGGAGGGCGAAGCGGGCGCGGCGCGCCAGCCCGGCGATGGTCGGGATCATACGGTGTCTCCTTGACGGACGTTGGTCTGGGATCGGACAGGCCCTTACGCCTGAACGGCAGGGGCTTCCATGGGGCGGGCCGTGCTCATGAGCGCCTCGGCCTTGTCGGGATCGAGATCCTCCGGCAGGACGGTCTGCGTGGCCCGAACGCGATAGAGATGCGGCATGAGCGAGGCCTCCGGCCGCGTGCCGCGGTCTTCGCATGCGAGGGCCGCATCGATCAGCGTCCTGCGCATGGCGACCACGGCGCGGTCGCTGCTGCCGAGGTTCTCACGCGTGCGATCCACGATCGCACCTGCCGTCTCGCACACCATCGCGTCCTGGGCGCGCACCCCTGCGATGCCCGTGAACGACACGGTCTTCTGCAACTGGCGATCGATCAGGTAGTTGTTGTCCAGGCGTTCCGTCGGGCGCGTGGTGCCTGGCACGACCTTGCGGTGCGCGACGTCGCCGTTGCACCATGCCGCCAGTTCCTTATCGCCCAGCCTGCGGTCCGGGCGAAACGTCACGCAGATCACCCAGCAGCGCTCGTCCGTCATGGGCACCCACATGCGCACCAGATGGGCGTCGTCCGGATGCGGGGGGATCATGGTGTAGAACGGCATCAGGAACTGGTTCAGGCGCCAGTAACGCTGCCCCTCGGCGGTCCTGCGTCCGTTGCAGGCCATGAAGCCGGCCGGCGTCGGCAGGATCTTCCAGACCGGTGCCTTGTCGTCGTGGAAGTATTGCCCGGTCAACGCTTGGGCATCACCTTCGGTCTTGTTGACGAGGCTGTGCAGGAAGCCCACGTGCGCGCTGTCCAGTTCGCCCTCCATCGCCTGGGCATAGTTGCAGTCCTGCTCCCAACGCGAGGCATAGATGTGATCGTCCGGCAGGCCCAGCCACTCGAAGTCGGGCAGCGGCGGCGCGTCGCCCTCGCCCATGTACACCCACAGCACGCCGCCGGCCAAGCGCGCTGGGTAGGCCGTCGCCCGGACTTTCGAGCACATCGGACTGCCTGCGGGCTCGGTGGGCATGTCGAGGCACTTGCCCTCCACCGAGAACTTCCAGCCGTGATAGACGCAGCGTACGCCCCCCGCCTCGTTGCGGCCGAAGAAGAGGCTGGCGCCTCGGTGCGGGCAATGCTCGTCCAGCACGCCGATGCGGCCCTCGGTGTCGCGGAACACCACCAGCGACTCGCCCAGAAGGGCGAGGCGAACCGGCGGTTCGTCCGCGGCGGGGATCTCGCGCTCGAGCATGGCCGGCGTCCAGAAGGAGCGCATCAGCTTGCCCATCGGTGTCCCCTGGCCGGTGCGGGTCAGGACGTCATTGTTTTCTTTGCTCAGCATGGCGGTATGAAGTAGCTATTGGGTTTCGCGAAGATGGATCTGAAGAAGCCGGACGCACCACAGACATCAGTCGGCCTTGGCCCCAGACGCCTGGATGACAGGGGCCCACTTCAAGATGTCGGCACGGATGCGCTGGTCGTATTCCTGGGGGCTGGAGCCGACGGGATCCAATCCCATTTCGAGCAGCTTGTGCGCAAATTCCGGCGTGTGCGCCGCGCGTGCGATGTCCGCACTGATCTTCTGCACGATGGCCGCCGGCGTGCCCGCCGGCGCAATCACGCCGACGCTGCTCTGGGCCGACACGCCAGGAACAGTCTCGGCGACCACCGGGATGTCGGGCACGCTGGCCGGGCGCGAGGGACTGAACAGGGCGATGGGCTTGAGCTTCCCAGCCTTGATGAGGCCGGCGCTGGCGTAGTAGGTGTCCATCAGCAGCGGCACCTGCCCGCCCATCACGTCCTGTTGTGCCGGCGCGCCCCCGCGGTACGGCACGTGGACGATGTTCACGCCCGCCTTGACCTTCAGAAGCTCCATCACCAGGTGGTGCGCGGTGCCGCTTCCCGGGCTCGCATAGCTCAGACGCCCGGGCTGCCGCCGGGCGAGCTCCAGCAACTCCGCGAGATTGCCCGCCGGCAGCGACGGGTTGGCATCCAGGATGATGTGCTGCACACCCACCTCCGACACCGGCTGGAGATCCTTCAGCGTGTCGTAGGGCAGGTTCGACCTCAGCGTCGGATTGATCGCATGGGACGACACGGCGATGCCTAGCGTGTAGCCATCCGGCGGGGCCTTGGCGACCACGTTGGTCGCCAGCACGGCGCCGGCACCCGGCCGGTTGTCGACGACCACCGGCTGGCCCCATACCTCGGAAAGCTTTTGCGCCAACAGCCGCCCCTGCGCATCGGTCGAGCCACCCGGCGGGAACGGGATGACGAGCCGGACCGGCCGGCTGGGCCAGTCGTCCTGCGCGTGGACCGGCGAGGTCATGGCCAGCGGAAGCAGCGGCAGCGCCAAGCGCATCCTGTTTTTCATCGTGTGTCTCCTTGGCCCGTGGCGGCCAGTGCGTTCTCATCTGCACGTACATCCAGACCCATGGATCGACGATGTAACGATTGCATTATGCAAGTATTTATTTCGCCTCACAAGGGCCACCGACAAAGGGAGACCTCCTTCGGCTAGGCGATTTCCCTAGGATCGAAAGGTTGCAAATCAAGGAGAAGTGGGCATGACGGCTATGCTCGGGACGCAGCAGCCCCTGCCGCAGACCTCTCGCATCCATGGCCACCAAGAAGAAGTTCGCCCTCGAACACTGGATCTCCTACCGATTCGGTCTGATTGCGTCCCGCATCGGCACCGTGATGGCCGCCCGCTACGTGGCCGCCCATGACCTGCCCATGCCTGCATGGCGTTCGCTGGCCGTCATCGCGCGCTTCGGCCCTCTTTCGGCGGGCGAATTGGGGGAGCGGACATCGTCCGACCCGTTCCGCGTCGTCCGCGCCATCGACCTGCTGGTCAAGCGCGGCCTAATCACGCGTACACCCGACCCTTCGGACAGACGGCGCGCCCGCCTGGAATTGACCAGCGCCGGGCGCGCGCTCTACGAGGAAATCGAGCAAGGCGCAATCGCCAACGAGAAATTCGTCCGCGCAGGCCTCACTGCGCAGGAGATCCGGCTGCTCGAGAGCATGCTGGACCGCATCGATGCGCAAGTGCAGGCGCTGAGCGCGGGCGTGTCCGAGCCCACCCGCGCCGAGTAGACCGGCCGGCAGCGTCTTGCGACGGTTTGATATTACTTGCATAATGCAATTAATAGGGCTCACGTTCGAGCCTTGCCAACTCCCGCGAGACAACCCGATGAACGAGCAAGATACTTCCACCACGCAGCCCATCCGCTTTGTCGGCAAACGCCAGCAGGGCGGCGGCTACGGCAAGCCGCCTGGCCGGTCCGATGACTTCCTGACACAGGTCGAGCCCGGCACGCCCTGCGGCGAGTTCATGCGGCGCTATTGGCATCCCGTGGGCGTTTCGTCCAAGGTCACGACGGACCCCGCGCGGGTGCGCATCCTGGGCGAGAACCTGATCTTGTTCAGGGACGGCCAGGGGAAAGCTGGCCTGCTGCACGAGCACTGCGCTCATCGCGGCACCTCGCTGTACTACGGCAAGGTCGAGAACGAAGGCATCCGCTGCTGCTACCACGGCTGGCTCTTTGCGGTCGACGGCAGTTGCGTGGAGCAGCCCTGCGAGCCCGGCGGGGGGCAGCACCGCGACAAGTGCCGCCAGCCTTGGTATCCGGTGCAGGAACGCTATGGCCTCGTCTTCGCCTATATGGGGCCGCTTGACGCGATGCCCCCCCTGCCGCAGTACGACGTGCTCGAGGACCTGGGGGCGGACGAGGAACTGCAGCAGGAGGACAAGAGCTTCTACATCGGCGGAGGCGTCTCCCAGGACAAGCCTGTGGCCCCGTACAGCTGGCTCCAGAACTTCGAGAATGTGATGGATCCCTTCCACGTGGTCATCCTGCATTCGCGCTTCAGCGGCGTGCAGTTCCGCGAGCAGATGGCGGCCATGCCCGCCGTGGAATGGGAGCAGTGCGACCACGGTGTCATGTACCGGTCAGTGCGCCAGACCAAGGAAGGCACCCTGACGCGGATCACGCAGACACTGCTTCCCAACGTGCGCATCGTCCCGTCCATCGAGCTGGCGCCCGGCCAGGGCCGCGAGGTGGCCTGGCTGGTGCCGGTGGACAGCCATCACCACCGCACCTTCGGTGTGGCGCGGGTGCTCAAGAGCGAAGACCCACTCTATTCACGGCGCTCGCGCATGGCGGTCTTCGAAGGCAAGACCTGGTGGGAGATGACGGAAGACGAGCACAAGCGCTTCCCGGGCGACTACGAGGCGCAATCCACCCAGGGGAGCATCCCCGCACACAGCGACGAGCATCTCGCCACCAGCGACAAGGGCCTGGTGATGCTGCGCCGGATGCTGGCCCGCCAGATCCGCGTGGTCCAGGAGGGTGGCACCCCCGAGGGCGCGGGCCAGGACGGCGCAATGGTCTCGGTCAAGGCGGGAAACTTCTTCGAATGAGCGGCGAGCGCTTGTTCGACGTAAGGGTCGTGGCGCTGCGCGAGGAGGCGCCTGGCGTGGTTTCCTGCGAGCTGCAATCGACTTCGGGCGAACTGCCCTCTTGCCCGCCCGGCGCGCATGTGGACGTGCATCTTCCCAACGGGCTCGTGCGCCAGTATTCGGTCGCGTCAGCCACGGCAGACAGCTATCAGGTCGCCGTCAAGCGCAAGCCGGCCAGCCGAGGCGGGTCCGCGTTCATGACCGACTCGTTGCGCATCGGCAGCCTGCTGCGCATCGGCGCTCCGCGGGACAACTTTCCGCTCGTCGCGGCCAACGGCCGTACTGTGCTGATCGCGGGCGGTATCGGCATCACAGCGCTGCTTCCCATGGCGCGCCTCCTGGCGGCCCGCGGACTCGACTGGACGCTGCACTATGCGGTGCGGGCCCCCGAGGATGCCGCCTTCAAGCGCGCACTGCAGGACCTGGGCGACCGGATCCGCCTCCACGCCTCCTCGACGGCGGGATGCCGGCTTTCCATCGAGGACATCGTCATGCAGCAACCGGCCGGCACCCACTTCTACTGCTGCGGGCCGGCGTCGATGCTCGATGCCTTCCTGGCGGCCACCACATCGCTGCCGCCCGAGCAGGTGCACTTCGAGAGGTTCGGGGCCGAACCCACCGCCGGAGGGCAGGAGTTCGTCGTTCGACTGGCGCGCAGCGGCCAGGTGCTGCCGGTGGCCGCAGACCAGACGATCGTCGACGCGCTGCTGGCCGCCGGAGTCGATGCGCCCTACTCCTGCCAACAGGGCATCTGCGGCTCGTGCGAAGTCAAGGTCCTGCAGGGCAGCCCCGACCACCGGGACGACGTACTGACGGAGGCGGAGAAAGCCTCCAACAAGACCATGATGATCTGCTGCTCGCGCGCCTGCTCCCCCGAGCTGGTGCTCGACCTGTAGCAAAGCAGCCGGCCGTTGCGGGCTTGAAGGGCGCCGTGCTCCTTCGGCATCGTGCGGCGCCTTGCGTCAACCACCGGAGACATCCCATGCTTCAACCCACCATCGGCCTGATCGGACTTGGCGCCATGGGCGCCGGTATCGCCACCACATTGCGCAGGCAGGGCCACGAATTGCGCGTGTGCGACGCGCAGCCGGGGCGCGCGCAGGACTTCGCCGCCGAAGGCGGCCTCGCCTGCGCCACACCGGCCGAAACGGCGGCCGGCTGCGACGTGCTGGTCTCGGTGGTGGTCAATGCCGAGCAGACGGAAGCCGTGTTGTTCGGCAAGCACGGCGCTGCCGCAGCGATGTCGCCCGGCAGCGTGTTCGTGATGTGCTCAACGGTCGATCCTTCCTGGTCGACGGCTCTGGAAGCGAGGCTGGCCGAGCACGGCATCCTCTACCTCGACGCACCCATCTCGGGCGGTGCGGCCAGGGCGGCCAGTGGTCAGATGACGATGATGACGGCCGGCGCGCCGGCCGCTTACGAGAAAGCCGGCGGTGTGCTCGACGCCATGGCCGCCAAGGTGTACCGTCTGGGCGACCGGGCCGGCGCCGGCAGCAAGGTCAAGATCATCAATCAGCTCCTGGCCGGCGTGCACATCGCCGCGGCGGCCGAGGCCATGGCACTGGGCTTGCGCGAGGGCGTCGATGCGGCCGCGCTGTACGAGGTCATCACCCACAGCGCCGGCAACAGCTGGATGTTCGAGAACCGCATGGCCCACGTGCTCGCCGGCGACTACACGCCGCTGTCGGCGGTGGACATCTTCGTCAAGGACCTGGGGCTGGTGCTCGACATGGCGCGGGCCAGCAAGTTCCCGCTGCCCCTGTCGTCGACGGCGCACCAGATGTTCATGCAGGCCTCCAGCGCCGGCTTCGCCCGCGAGGACGACAGCGCCGTGATCAAGATCTTCCCCGGCATCGACCTGCCGGCTGCCCGCCCTACCCTCACCGACGCCTCGTCATGAACGTCCTCATCACCGGCGGCTGCGGCTTCCTGGGCGCCCGCCTCGCACGGACCCTCCTGCAACAGGCCAGCCTGCCGCTGGCCGGCGCACCTGCACAGCCCGTCGAACACATCCTGCTGGCCGACCGCGCGCCACCGCCGGCCGACCTGCAGGCCGACGCGCGCATCCGCGTCCTCCAGGGCGATCTGCTCGACCAGGCCGCGTCCGGCGCGCTGCCGCTGGCCGAGGTCCAGCTCGTGTTCCACCTCGCGGCCGCCGTCAGCGGCGAATGCGAGGCCGACTTCGATCTCGGCATGCGCAGCAACCTCGACACCACGCGCGCCCTGCTCGAAGGCTGCCGCCGCGCCGGCCATGCACCCGTGTTCGTCTTCTCCAGTTCGGTGGCCGTGTTCGGCGATTCGCCGGAACAGCCACTGCCCGCAGTGGTGGACGACCGCACGCTACCGACGCCGCAGAACAGCTACGGCATCCAGAAGTTCGTCGGCGAGCAGCTGGTGGCCGACTACACGCGCAAGGGCTTCGTGCAGGGCCGCAGCGTGCGGCTGATGACGGTGAGCGTACGGCCCGGCCGGCCCAACGGGGCGGCTTCCAGCTTCCTGTCCGGCATGCTGCGCGAGCCGCTGGCCGGTGAGCGGGCGCGCTGCCCGGTGCCTCCCGACACGGCCGTCGCGCTGGCATCGCCCGGCAACACGGTGGCAGGCATCCTGCGCGCGGCCACTGCCGGCGCGGCCGAGTGGGGCGCGCGCACGGCGGTCAACCTGCCGGCGTTGACCACCACGGTGCGGGAGATGGCCCAGGCGCTGGAGCGCATCGCCGGAGCGCAGGCGACCGCGTTGATCGACTGGTCGCCCGACCCCGGCGTGGCAAGGATCGTCACGGGCTGGCCCAGCCGCATCCACGCCCGGCGTGCCGCGAGCCTGGGACTGGCCGCCGACCCGGACTTCGACACCGTCCTGCGCCAGTACGTGCAGGAGAATCCGCAAGCGGTGAAGCTGCCGCTGAAAGGCTGACGACAAGACCATGGCCAACCTGCTTCTCGGCTGCATTGCCGACGATTTCACCGGGGCGACCGACCTGGCCAACAATCTGGTGCGCGCCGGCATGCGCGTGGTGCAGACGATCGGCGTGCCGGAAGCCCCGCTGGACGCCGAGGTGGATGCCGTCGTGGTGGCACTCAAGTCGCGCACCATCCCGGCACCCGAGGCCGTCGCGCAGTCGCTCGCTGCGCTGCGCTGGCTGCAGGGCCAGGGTCGCGGCGGGGTCGCGCCGCGGATCTACTTCAAGTACTGCTCCACCTTCGACAGCACGCCGCACGGCAACATCGGCCCCGTCGCCGAGGCGCTGATGGATGCGCTGGACTGTGGCTTCACGGTCGCCACGCCGGCCTTCCCGGACAACGGGCGCACGATTTTCAAGGGCTACCTGTTCGTCGGGGACGTGCTGCTCAACGAGAGCGGAATGCAGAACCATCCGCTCACGCCGATGACCGATTCCAGCCTGGTGCGCGTGCTGCAGGCCCAATGCACACGCAAGGTCGGTCTGATCGACCACGCGGTGGTGGCGCGCGGCGCCGATGCGGTCGCGGCGCGCATCGCGCAGCTGCAGTCGGAGGGCGTGGGCATCGCCATCGTCGACGCGCTGTCGAATGATGATCTGCTGCGCACCGGCCCCGCGCTGGCTGCGCTGCCGCTGGTGACGGCGGGCTCGGGGCTGGCCATCGCCCTGCCGGCCAACTTCGGTCTTGCGCCTTCGGCCCGCGCCAGTGCGCTGCCACCGGCCGGCGGACTGCGCGCGGTGGTCTCGGGCAGCTGCTCGCTGGCCACCAACCGGCAGGTGGCGGACTTCGTGCGCCGCGGCGGCGCGGCGCTGCCGATCGACCCGCTTCGCATCGCCGCCGGCGTGGACGTGGCGGCCGAGGCGCTCGCATGGGCCGCGTCGCGCATGGCACAAGGGCCCGTGCTGGTCTATTCCACGGCCGAAGCGAACGTCACGAAGGCGGTGCAGGAACGGCTCGGCGTGGAAGAGGCCGGCGCCATGGTGGAGCGCACGATCGCGGCGGTCGCACGCGGCCTGGTCGAGCGCGGCGTGCGCCAACTGGTGGTGGCCGGCGGCGAAACGGCGGGCGCCTGCGTGCAGGCGCTGGGCATCGCCCAGCTGCAGATCGGTCCGCAGATCGATCCCGGCGTGCCCTGGTGCCATGCCCGCAGCGGGGCCGCCGCGGACGGCGGCCTGCATGTCGCCCTGAAGTCCGGCAACTTCGGCGGCGATGACTTCTTCACCCGCGCCTTCGAGGCACTGCCATGAACGAGGCACACGCGCGCGAGGAGATCTGCCGCATCGGCGCGAGCCTGTTCCAGCGCGGCTACGCGCATGCCAGCGCGGGCAACATCAGCGTGCGCCTGCCCGGCGACGCCGGCTTCCTCATCACCCCCACCGATGCCTGCCTGGGCTTCCTGGACCCGGCGCGCCTGGCGCGACTGGACGCACAGGGCCGGCAACTCGACGGCGACCGCGCGAGCAAGACCATCGCGCTGCACACGCGCATCTATGCCGCCGCGCGCGCCTACGAAGCCAACATCGCCTGCGTCATCCATACTCACAGCACACACTGCGTGGCGTTGAGCCTGCAGCCCGAAGGCAACGAGCTGCTGCCGCCAATCACGCCCTACTTCGTGATGAAGGTCGGGCACGTACCGCTAATTCCCTATCGTCGCCCCGGCGCACCCGATGCGGCCGAGGCGGTGGCACAAGCCATCGAGCGCTACGGCGCGGCAGGTGCGCCGCTGAGGGCGGTGATGCTGGAGCGCCTGGGCCCCAACGTGTGGCATGACACGCCTGCCGCGGCCATGACCGTACTGGAGGAGCTGGAAGAGACCGCCAAGCTGTGGCTGCTCTCCGGCCGCCGCTGCGCGGTGCTCGACGAAGCCAGGATCGCCGAGCTGCGCACGGTCTTCGGGGCGCGCTGGTAGCGCCCTTTGCTCTTTTCTTCCCGCGACACGCCGCCATGCCCCGCTTCGCCGCCAACCTCTCGATGCTCTACACCGAGCTGCCCTTCCTCGACCGCTTCGCCGCCGCCGCGGCCGACGGCTTCGAGGCGGTGGAGTACCTCTTCCCCTACGAGCATGCGCCCGCCGACCTCGCCGCGCGGCTGCGCGACCACGGCCTCGAGCAGGTGCTCTTCAACACCCCGCCCGGCGACTGGGCCGCCGGCGAGCGCGGCCTGGCCTGCCTGCCGGGCCGCGAAACCGATTTCCGCGACGCGGTGGCCAAGGCGCTGGACTATGCCCAGGCGCTCGATTGCCCGCGCATCCACCTGATGGCCGGCCTGGTGCCCGAGGGCCGCACGCGCGACGAACTGCGCCCGCTGTACATCGACAACCTACGCCGCGCCGCCGAGATGGCCGCGCAGGCCGGCCGCGAGGTGCTGATCGAGCCGATCAACACGCGCGACATCCCCGGCTTCTTCCTCAACCGCCAGGACGAGGCGCACGCCATCGTGCAGGCCGTCGGCGCGCCCAACCTGAAGGTCCAGATGGACCTGTACCACTGCCAGATCGTCGAGGGCGACGTGGCGACCAAGATCCGGCAGTACCTGACGACGGGTCGCGTCGGCCACTTCCAGATCGCCGGCGTGCCGGGGCGGCACGAGCCCGACGTGGGCGAGCTGCACCACCCCTATCTGTTCGACGTGATCGACGAGGTGGCCGCGCAGTGCGGCTGGCAGGGCTGGGTCGGCTGCGAGTACCGGCCGGCGCGCGGCGCGGTGCCCGGCGGCACCAGCGACGGGCTGGGCTGGATGCGGCGCTGATCCTGGGGATCGCGCCGCCTGAGCATCCCGAGTGACCGGCACAGCTCAGGAAGAGTGGCTGGCGCCTTCGTCAGGCCGCAGCGCGGGCCTCACCCCGGCGTAGCGCATGAGTAGCTTTGTGCGTCATCGACATTCCCCTGCCCGTCGTAGGCGGCCTCCTGCGGATAGGGACAATGCGGCCGCGTGCTTTGCGTGCCCGGCTTGGAACCGACGATGGCCTGCGGCTCCTTGCCATGCTCCACCCAATCCTTGAGCGGCGCCACCCAGTCGACGCTGCCATGGCCCGGTCCGCCGCTGCAGTGGCCCATGCCGGGAACCATGTACAGCTTCATGAACCGCTCTACCGCGGCGGGGCTGCCGAACACCGACTCGACGTTCGCCCTGTATTCCAGCGTGCCCATGGGATTGACGCCTGGATCGGTCCATCCGTGATACATGATGATCTTCTTGCCCGCTTCCGCAAACCTGCGCAAGTCCGGATTGGTGGCGTTGTACGTCTGCTTGGCCGTTTCCATCCGATGGGGATCCGCGCTCCAGTCGAACTGCGTCAGGTAGTCGAAGTCCGGCCGATCCGGTTCAAACAGGAGGTATTGGAAGGCATCCGCCATGACCGTGTGCAGTTGCGGGGTTCTTGTGCCGTTGGTGATGAGCCAGTCGGGCCACCCCCCTTGCGTGTTCTCGGAACCCACCGGCAGCGCCAGCACGCTCACGTCCGGCCGCCCCTTGTACACCCCGACCAGCGCCGCCTGCTCTTCCGCGGTGAGGCAGTCCGCCCCGCCCGAGGGACCGCACATCGGTACGTGCACGAGTGGGTCGAAGTTGCAACGCAGAGGATTTCTGATCTGGCCATCCTTCACGCCGTCCAGCGCGTCGCACCCTGGGTAGTTCCCTCCGTTGCCGTTGTAGACGATGTTCCCGATCAGGTCCCGTTTGGCCGGCGAGATGACGGAGCCGCCCGCAATCCCGCTCTTGTACAGGTGCTGCAGCAGCGCCGGCGCCGACATCTGTTGGCGCGTGTAGTTGTAGACCGGCGCGCCCACGGCATAGCCGTCGAAGTCCTCCGGGAATCGCTGCGCCTCCATGAGCCCTTGGCGCCCGCCGGTCGAACACCCGTTCCAGTACGAATACTGGATCTTCTCGGGATAGTGGGCGTTGACGATCTCCTTCGAGACAAGCGCCGTGAGGTGCACGGCCCGGTAGCCAAAGTCGATCTCCATGTCTCGGCCGAACTCCGCGTCGTAGCCAAACCGTGCGCCGGATTGCGAGCGGATGGATGCATCGTGTCCGGTATCGGTCGACGAGGTGGCGTATCCCTGGCGCAATGCCGATTCCATCGCGCTGAACGAGATCGAGCCCGCCTTGCCACCGTTGCCGACCATCTGGAATCGTCCATTCCATTCTTTTGGCATGAACACGGCAAACTTGATATTGCCCCGGATGGTTCCCCGAACGTCGCAGTGCGCCGGCAAGTCCTGCGCCTGCGCAACGTCGGTGGCCGAGACGATGACCACGGCGTCCTGTTCCGATTCGAACCGAGACGCGAGGTCGGCGCAGGCCAGCGGCTCGGGAGGAGGCGTGTTGCCGCCCGTGGCGCCGTCGCCGCCCTCTCCATTGCCTCCTTCATTGCCACCGCCGGCCACGGGTGGAATCGGGAGCACGCTCGGGCCTCCCCCTCCTCCGCCGCATCCTGCGGCAAGGCCGGCGCCCAGTGCAATGGCGAGCAGTCGCCCTCTCGCTGTAAATCGAACCCTCATGGATGTCTCCTTCATTTGGTCTTCGTCGAAAGTCCACGCGCGCACGCACCCCTGAACCGAACGGGATCGGTCCTCGCTGATTCCCAACGTGCTTGCGCCCAGTCAGCCCTAGTCGGCCGTGATGCCGCCCTTCTTCACCACCTCGGCCCAGCGCGCGGCG
>NZ_JBIQNC010000064.1:16655-22122 GCF_044462705.1 Xenophilus sp. | reverse complement strand
TCCTCGCCGGATCGGCCCAGGCCCACCAGCTCTGGATCGAACGCGACGGCGACGGCCCCGCGCGCGTGTTCGTCGGCGACGTCGACGGCGAGCGCGACCGCGGCGAGGACGTCGCCAAGCTGGCCGGCACCACGCGCCTGTTCGCCGCCGACCCGGCCGCGCCGCTCAAGCTCACCGCGCACGACGACCGCCTCGAGGCACCCGCGCCCGCCGGTGCCGACCTGCGCCTGGTCAACGACCAGGTGTGGAAGCCCTGGCGCGCCAAGGACGGCACGCTCAAGGCCGCCGTGTTCAACGCCCGCGAAGGCCGCCGCGACACCCGCGCCGCGCTCGACTACGAGTTCGTGCCCGCCGCGCCGCAGGGCGACCGCTTCACGCTCGTCTTCAAGGGCCAGCCCGTGGCCGGCAAGACCGTGACGGTGGTGGACCCGAACCAGTGGGCCAAGCGCCTGAAGACCGACGCCGAGGGGCGCCTCGCGCTGCCCGCGCGCGGCCCCGGCCGCTACGTGCTGGTGGCCTCGCACTCGGTCAAGGAAAAGCGCCAGGTCGTCGGCGAGACTGTGGACGCGGTGGACTACACCGCCACCCTGAGCTTCGTGGTGCACTGAGCATGGCCGTTTCGCTGCTTCTGCGCGCGGCGCTCGCCGGCATCGCCCTCGGCACGGCCGCGCTGCCTGCGACGGCCGACTCCCTGTGGCTGCAGCCCGCGCGCGGCGGCCAGGCCGAGGTGCGCGCCGGCACCCTTGCCAAGCCGCTGGCCGCGCTGCCGGCGCTGAAGGACCCGAAGGCGAGCCAGGGCGGCCAGCCGGTGCCCGCGCGTGCCGAGGCCGGGCGCTTCGCGATCGACGCGGCCGCCGACGCCGCCGACCTGCGCTTCACCGCCGTGCTGCCCGGCGCGCAGGGCGTGCTGACCCACTACCAGGCCCGCCTGGGCCGCCGCGACACGGCGCCGGCGAACGACCTTGAACTGGTGCCCACCACGCCCGGCGGCAGCACCTTCCGCCTGATGTGGAAGGGCAAGGCCGTGGCCGCCGCGCAGGTCAACATCGAGACCGCCGAGGGCTGGTCGCGCACGCTGCGGCCCGACGCGGACGGCAGCGTCACGCTGACGACGCCCTTCCCGGGCCTCTACGTGCTGGAGGTCAGCGCGCGCGTCGACGGCAAGGGCGCGCGCTTCGAGGGCCAGGACTACCCCGACGTGCGCCACACCGCCACGCTGAGCTTCGAGGTGCCGGCCCGATGAAATGGCGCGCCCTCGGCGCGGCGCTGGCGGTGGCCGGCGTCGCGGTCGCCGCCGCCCTACTGCTCCTGCCGCCCGAGGTGCGCTACGAGACCGAGGCCGTGCGCCGGCAGCCGGTGCAGGACACCGTCACCGCCATCGGCACGCTGCAGCCGCGCCAGTACGTGGACGTGGGCGCGCAGGTCTCGGGCCAGATCCGCCGCCTGCACGTGGCCGCCGGCGACGCGGTGCGGCGCGGCCAGCTCCTGGTGGAGATCGACCCCAGCGTGCAGCAGGCCACCGTCGACGCCGGCCGCGCGCAGCTCGACGGCCTGCGGGCCCAGCTCGCCGAGCAGGAGGCGCTGCACCGCCTGGCCGCGCAGCAGATGGCGCGCCAGCGCCAGATGGCAGCCGAGGAAGCCACGCGCGCCGAGGACGTGCAGGCCGCCGAGGCCGAGCTGGCCGTGCGCGCCGCGCGCATCGCGCAGCTTCGTGCCCAGATCGCCGAGACCCGCGCCACGCAGCGCGCCGACGAGGCGCGGCTGGGCTACACGCGCATCTTCGCGCCGATGGACGGCACCGTGGTCGGCGTCGAGGCGCGCGAGGGCCAGACCCTCAACGCCACCTACCAGACGCCGCGCATCCTGCGCATCGCCGACCTGGGCGGCATGACGGTGTGGACCGAGGTGTCCGAGGCCGACGTGCGCCGCGTGCGCCCCGGCATGGCCGTGTGGTTCACCACCCTGGGCAGCGACGGCGAGGGCGAAGCGCGCCGCTGGCGCAGCCGCGTGCGCCAGGTGCTGCCCGCGCCGCCGCTGCAGGAAAAGAGTGCCGAGTCCGCCGGCGCCGCCGCCGCGCCGGCCACCAAGGCCGTCACCTACACCGTGCTCTTCGACGTCGACAACGCCGACGGCGCGCTGATGCCGCAGATGACGGCGCAGGCGGTCTTCCAGGTCGCCGGCACCGAGGACGCGCTGGCGGTGCCGCTGGCCGCATTGCAGCCCGTGGCCGATGCGCCCGGCCAGGCGGCGGTGCGCGTGCTGGGCGAAGGCGGCCGGCCCGAGCAACGCCGCGTGCGCGTGGGCGTGCGCAGCCGCCACCTGGCCGAGGTGAGCGAGGGGCTGAAGGAGGGCGAGCGCATCGTCACCGGCGAGACGCGCCGACCGCGCACGCCGAAGTGGCTGCAATGGTGACGCCGCCGCTGATCGAGCTGCGCGGCGTGCGCAAGCGCTACGGCGGCAGCGGCGGCCAGCCCGAGGTCGAGGTGCTGCACGGCATCGACCTGGCGGTGCACGCCGGCGAGTTCGTCGCCATCGTCGGCGCCTCGGGCTCGGGCAAGTCCACGCTGATGAACCTGCTCGGCGGGCTCGACCGGCCGAGCAGCGGCAGCTACTTCTTCGAAGGCCGCGACGTGGCCGCGCTGGACGCCGACGCGCTGGCGGCGCTGCGGCGCCAGACCTTCGGCTTCGTGTTCCAGGGCTACCACCTGATCGGCAGCGAGACCGCGGGCGAGAACGTGGAGCTGCCTGCGCTCTACGCCGGCCTGCCGGCGGAGGAACGCGCGCGGCGCGCACAGGCATTGCTCGACCAATTGGGCCTGGACGGCAAGGCGCAGCTGCGGCCGCACCAGCTCTCCGGCGGCCAGCAGCAGCGCGTGGCCATCGCCCGCGCGCTGATGAACGGCGGGCGCGTGCTGCTGGCCGACGAACCCACCGGCGCGCTCGACAGCGCCAGCGGCGCCGAGGTGATGGCCCTGCTGCACGCGCTGGCCGACCGCGGCCACACCATCGTGCTCATCACCCACGACCGCGAGGTGGCGGCGCAGGCGCGCCGCGTGGTGGAGATCCGCGACGGCTGCATCGTGGCCGACCGCATGAACGGCGCGCCTGTCGCCGGCACTTCGCCCGTCGCCGCGCCCGCGCTGCCGCCGCAGGACGATGCGCAGGCGCGCCGCGCCACCTTCTTTTCCGAGCTGGGGGAAGCGGCGCGCACCGCCTCGCGCGGCATGGGCCGCAACCGGCTGCGCACCGGCCTCACGCTGCTGGGCATCGTGATCGGCGTGGCCTCGGTGATCGTGATGCTGGCCATCGGCGAGGGCGCGCGCCAGCGCGTGGTCGAGCAGATGGGCACGCTGGGCACCACCATCATGTACCTGGGCGGCCGCGCGCCCGACACCGGCGGGCCACCGGGGCTCATCACCGAGGAAGACCTCGCCGCCCTCGCCGAGCTGCCCGAGATCGCCTACGTCATGCCGGTGATCGGCGACCCGATCCCGGTGCGCCAGGGCCGCGTGGAGCGGCAGGTCTACGTCTTCGCCGCGCAGCACTTCATGCCCGACGTGCACCAGTGGAAGGTCGCGCTCGGCCGCTACCACACCGAGGCCGAGGACCGCGCCCTCACGCCGCTGGTGGTGCTGGGCCACCGCGCGCAGCAGCACTTCTTCCCCGGCGTGGCCGACCCGCGCGGGCGCCAGTTGCTCATCGGCGACTCGCCCTTCGAGGTGATCGGCACGATGGCCGAGCGCGGCGCCGAGTCGGGCGCGCAGAGCTACGACGACATGGTCTTCATCCCCTACAGCGCCGGCCGCGCGCGCGTGTACCGCGTGCAGACGCAGCCCGACTACACCGTCATCGCGGCCGCCTCGCCCGAGCAGGTGGGGCCGGCCGAGCAGGCCATCCGCCGCGTGCTGCTGGCGCGCCACGGCCGCGAGGACTTCGCCATCAGCAACGCCGCCGCGCGCCTGCAGGCCGAGGCCGAGACGCGCCGCAGCATGACCATGATGCTCGGCCTGATCGCCACCGTCTCGCTGGTGGTGGGCGGCATCGGCGTGATGAACGTGATGCTGATGACGGTGCGCGAGCGGCTGCGCGAGATCGGCATCCGCATGGCCGTGGGCGCGCGCCGGCGCGACGTGCAGCGCCAGTTCCTCACCGAGGCCATGCTGCTCACGCTGGCCGGCGGCGTGGCGGGCGTGGGCGTCGGGCTGGCGGTGGGCATCGGCCTCATCGCGGCCGGTGCGGCGGTGGTGTTCTCGGTCAGCGCGATGCTGCTGGCTTTCGGCTGCGCGGCGGCCACCGGGCTGGTCTTCGGCTTCATGCCGGCGCGCACCGCCGCGCGGCTGGACCCGGTGGTGGCGCTGGCGGGGGAATGAGGATGCGGCTGCACCTTCATCGCTTCGCGGCCGTCGCCGCGCTGCTTTCGGCGGCCGGCTGCGCAACGCACACGCCGCCGCAGGACGCGCCACCGGCGTTGCCCGAACGCTGGGCGCAGGCGCCTGCCACCGGTGCGGACGGGATCGCCGCCGACTGGTGGAGCGCCTTCGGCAGCGCCGAACTCGACGCCCTGGTGCGCCAGGCCGCGGAGGGCAGCCACGACCTCGCGGCCGCCGTCGCGCGCGTGCAGCAGGCCGAGGCCGCCGCGCGCGCGGCCGGCGCGGCGCTGTGGCCCTCGCTGACGGCGGGCGTTTCGGCCGGCCGCGAGGCGCGTCTGGGCGGCCATGCGGACGTGGCCGGCACCGCCTTCGGCGCCAGCCTGCAGATGCGCTACGAGGCCGACTTCTGGGGCCGCCACCGCGCCGCGCGCGACGGCGGCGAAGCCTTGTTGCAGGCCAGCCGGCACGACCGCGACACGCTGCGGCTCGCCCTGGCCGCCGGCGTGGCCGGCGCCTGGCTGCAGGCCGTGGCGCTGCACGAGCGCATCGACCTCGGCGCGCTGAACCTGCAGACCGCCGAGCGGCTGCTGGCCGTGGTCGAGGCCCGCGCGCGCGCCGGCGCCGCCTCGCTGCTGGAACTGGCGCAGCAGCGCGGCCTGGTCGCCGCCCAGCGGCGCGGCCTGGCCGCGCTGCGCGAGCAGGCGCACGCCGCGCACATGGCGCTGGCCCTGCTGCTCGGCCGGGCCGAGGGCGCGCCCCTCGCTCAGGCGCGTTCGCTCGCCGCCCTGCGTGCGCCTGCGCTCCAGCCCGGCACGCCGGCCGCGCTGCTGGCGCGCCGCCCCGACATCGCGCGCGCCGAGGCACAGCTCGCCGCGGCCGATGCCGACGTGGCGGCAGCCCGCGCCGCGCTGCTGCCGACCCTGACGCTGTCGGCCGACCTCGCCAGCGGCGCCTCGCGCTGGCGGCAGGTGCTCGACAACCCGGCCTACACGCTCGCCGCGGCGCTGGCCGCGCCGATCCTCGACGGCGGCCGCCGCGCCGCCGTGCGCGACGCCGCACAGGCCCGCCGCGAGGAACTGCTGGCCGGCTACCGGCAG
>NZ_JBIQNC010000064.1:0-16555 GCF_044462705.1 Xenophilus sp. | reverse complement strand
GGCGCTGGGCGGGGGATGGCGCCTGCAGGACGAAGAGGAGGCCGCTTCGTGACGCCGCAGCCCGCATCGCCGCTGCTGGACCGCCTGCGCCGCGCCGGCCTGCGCCCGACGGCCGCGCGCCTGGGCATCCTGCAGGTGTTCGCCGCCGCCCCGCAGGAGGCGCTGTGCGCGGAGGAGGTCTTCCGCCGCGCGCTGCGGCAAGGCGCTCCCGGCAGCCTGGGCACCGTCTACCGGACCGTCTACCAGCTGGAGGCGCGCGGCCTGCTGCTGGGCGAGACCGCGGCGGACGGCATGGCGCGCTACCGGCTCACGCCGGAGGGGCCCGCCGCCTGCCCCCCGCTGCGCCTGCGCTGCCCGTCCAGCGGGCGCCTGCTCGAACTGGCGGACGCGCCGCTGAAGGAGCGCCTGGTCGCCGTCGCGCGGCGCGAAGGGGTGGACCTGCGGGGCATGGCGCTGGTGATCGCGCCGGCGGACGAGGCGCCGGGCCTCGCACGCTGACCCTAGACGTCGAAGTCGTCAGGCGCTTCCTCCGACGCCACCGGCCACCACTGCACGACCAGCAGCCGCGCGCCCCGGCTGGCCGGCACCAGCCGCCAGGCATGCGGCTCGCGCGCCCACCACAGGCCGCGGCCCTGCAGCTGGTAGCCGGCGTCGATGCGGTACTGGCCGTCCAGCGTCAGCAGCAGGCCGTGCTCCGCCGGCGGCAGGTCCAGCGGTTCGTCCGTCAGCACGCGCAGCTCGGCCCGGCCGTGCGCGCGCCGGCTCATCAGGTTGAAGTCCGTGGTGGTGCCGTCGATCAGGCTGCATTCCACCGGCGTGTCGCCGCTGAAATCGAAGGGCTGGTGCGGCGTGTCCAGCCAGTGCGAGAAGCCTTCGCCCGCCAGCAGCACGCCGGCGCCTTCCAGCAGCAGGATGGTGCGGTCCACGCCTTCGAAGGCCGAGAAGGGCCCGGGCGCGTCGATGGTGGCCACGCTGGCGCGCCACCAGAAGTCCTCCAGCCCCGAGCCCGGCGGCCAGCACACGATCTCGCGCGTGGTGCCGCCGCCGTTCTTCCACGGGGTGGCCGGCAGGTCCTGGAGGGTGAAGCGTTCGAGGGTCATCGCGGTCGCCGCGCAGGGCGGAGCAGGCTCACAACCTAACAGAAAAGTCCCGGCGCATCACAGTTCCCCCGCGCCTCGCCCGACCATCGCCGGCTTGTGGCGGATACGGCCGCGCCGCCTCGCCTATCCGGCGAGGATCTCGCGCAGCGCGGCCACGAGGCGCGCGTTGTCCTCCGCGGTGCCGATCGACGCGCGGATGAAGTGCTCGAAGCCCGGCTCCTTCCACGGCTTGACGATGATGCCGCGCGCGAGCAGCGCCTCGTTGACCGGCCCGTTGGGCCGCGCCAGGTCGATGAAAAGGAAATTCGCCGCCGACGGCGCGATGCGCAGGCCGGGCACGGCCAGGGCATGCAGCGCCTGCGCCATCGATTCGCGCTGCCGGACCGTCTCGGCCACCGCCCGCTCCATGAAGGGGACGTCGTCCCACGCGGCCAGCGCGGCAGCCTGCGCGGCCTCGTTGACGTTGAACGGCGTGCGCACGCGGTCGAGCCACTGCACCAGCGAGGCATCCGACGCGATGCCGTAGCCGACGCGCAGCGCCGCGAGCCCCCACGCCTTCGAGAAGGTGCGCAGCACGATCCACGGCCGCGGCTGCCCGCGCAGCATCTGCAGCGCGTCGGGGAAGCCGCCCGCCAAGCGCGCGTACTCGTAGTAGGCCTCGTCGATCACCAGCAGCGTGCCGGCCGGCGTGGCTTCGAGCAGGCGCGCGAAGGCCTTCGCATCGAACATGCAGCCGACGGGGTTCGAGGGATTGGCGAGCATCGCGATCTTCGGGCCGCGGGCCAGCGCCTCGCACCAGGCATCGGGATCGAACGCCAGCGACGGCGTGAGCGCGAGCAGTTCGACCTGCGCACCCATCATGCGCGGATAGATCTCGTGCAGGCCGAAGGCGGGGCGCTGCGTCAGCACCCGGTCGCCCGGCGAGAGGAAGGCCTGGCAGAGCATCTGGAGGATCGATTCGGAGCCGTTGCCGATCACGATCTGCTCCGCGTGCGCGCCCGTGCGCCCGGCGATGGCCGCGCGCAGCGCGGTGCAGTTCGCATCCGGGTACGTGCCCACGCGCAGCGCCAGGTCCGCCAGCGCCTTCGCCACGGCAGGGCTGGCGCCGTAGGGGTTCTCGTTGCTCGCGAGGCGCGAGATGTGCTCGACGCCGTAGCGCTGCCGCACCGCTTCGGACGAGAGCCCCGCGTTGTACGGCGCAAGCGCGGGCACCTCGGGTCGCACGAGGTCGCGGATGACGGATGCGTTCATAGGTCGAAAACCTTGCCGGGATTGAGAAGACGAAGGGGATCGAGCGCCTGCCTGATGGCGCGCATGACAGCCAGTTCGGCGGGCGAGCGGCTCGCGCCGAGGTACGGCTTCTTGTGCAGGCCGATGCCGTGCTCGGCCGAGATGCTGCCGCCGAACGCGGCCACCTGCGCATAGACGATGCGCTCGAGTTCGTCCGCCTCGCCGCCGATCGATTGCCCGTCGGTGGTGATGTGCAGGTTGCTGTCGCCCACGTGGCCGAAGAACAGCGAATGGTGCGCCGGCCAGCGCGCATCGAAGGCGGCGCGGCAGACCTGCGCAAAGCGGCCGATCTCGCGCATCGGCAGGCTCACGTCGAGGTTGATCGGCGGGTGCATGTGCACCGGCAGCTCCGCCGTCGCTTCGCGGATTTTCCAGAACGCCTGCGCCTGGGACTGCGATTGCGCGATGGCCGCATCGGCGGCGACGCCGTCCGCCATCGCGTTGCCCAGGGCATCTTCGAGCGCGTCGCGCAGCGCAGCCTCGTCGCGGCCGACGACTTCGACCAGCGCGGCGAAGGGGTGCGCCGCCTCGAAAGGCTCGCGCAGCTTCTGCCACCGCAGCGAGGTCTCGACGAAGTCGCGCCACATCAGCTCGAAGGCGGCGACGGCGCCGGGAAAGCGCGCCTGGAGCCGCCCGAGCAGCGCCGGCGCCGCATCGAAATCGGGAAGCGCCACCCATGCGGCCGCCCGTGCCCGGGGTGCCGGATGCAGGCGCAGCACCGCGCGCGTGATCACGCCGAGCGTGCCTTCGGCGCCGATGAACAGTTGCTTGAGGTCGTAGCCCGTGTTGTTCTTGATCATGGGCCGAAGCATCGGCAGCACGCTGCCGTCGGCCAGCACGACTTCGAGGCCCAGCGTCTGCTCGCGCATCATCCCGAACTGCAGCACGCCGTTGCCGCCGGCATTGGTCGCGAGGTTGCCGCCGATCTGGCAGGACCCGCGCGCGCCGAGGTCGACGCCGAACTGCAGGCCGTGCGCGGTGGCGGCCTGCTGCACCGCCTCCAGCGTGGCGCCCGCCTGCACCGTGATGGTGGCCGCGGCCGCGTCCAGCGATTCGACGGCGTTCATGCGGTCGAGCGACAGCGCGATCGCATCGGCGCCGGGCACGGCCGCGCCCGCGAGGCCGGTGAGGCCCCCCTGCGGCACCACCGGCACGCGATGCGCGGTGCACAGGCGAAGAACGGCCGAGACCTCTTCCGTCGAGCGCGGCCGCACCAGCGCGAGCGGCTGCACGGGCGCGGCGCCGCTCCAGTCGGTCCGGTGGCGCGCCGGGATCGCGTCGCCGGTCTGCACGCGGTCGGGACCGATCGCGCGGGCGATGGCGTCGATGACCTCCACGCGTCTCAGCCCTTGCGCGATTCGACGAACCGCAGCACCGCCTCGAGCATGCGCCGCAGGTGCGGCTGGACGCGCGCCGCGAGCGCCGGCAGGTAGTCGAAGGGCAGCGCTTCCTGCATGTAGCTGCACTGCGTCATCTCGAGCTGCACCGCGTGCACGCCCTGCGCGGGCTGGCCGTGGTGGCGCGTGATGTAGCCGCCGGTGAAGCGGCCGTTGAGCACGCTGGTGAATCCGTCCGCCTCCTTCGCGATGCCGAGCAGCGCCTGCGCGAGCGCGGGGTCGCAGCTCGCGCCCTGCGCGGTGCCGAGGTTCAGGTCGGGCAGCCTGCCTTCGAAGAAGCGCGGCAGCACCGAGCGGATCGAATGCGCGTCCCACAGCGCCGCCACGCCATGCTGCGCCTTCAGGCGCGCCAGCTCGTCGGCGAGCTGCCGGTGATAGGGCCGCCAGACCGCTTCGCGGCGCGCGGCGATCTCGGCGTCGTCGGGGCCGGCGCCGTCGGCATAGAGGGGCGTGTCGTCGAAGGTGTCGACCGGGCACAGGCCGGTGACGCTCTGCCCCGGGTACAGGCTCGCGCCGTCCGGCGGCCGGTTGAGGTCGATCACGTAGCGCGAGTGGGTCGCGACCAGCACCGAGGCACCCAGTTCGTCCGCGAAGTCGTAGAGGCGTTCGAGATGCCAGTCGGTGTCGGGTACCTGCCGGGCCTCGTCGGTCAGCCGCGCTGCGAGCTGCGGCGGCACATGGGTGCCGACGTGCGGCATCGAGATCAGCAGGGGCCGTGTGCCGCGACGGAAGCGGAAGGGCGGTTCGGTGGTGGTGAAGGGCATGGGATCAATCCTCGGCGAGAAGCCGGCTGCGCGCGGCGACGAAGGCGGCGGACGCCTCGTGGTGCAAGGGGTGGCGGGCGGCCGCCACGCGCGGCTGCCCCGCGGCGACCACCGCATCGAGCGCGGAGGTGCGATGGCTGGCGAACACATGCGACGACAGCATTGCCGGCGCGGCAAGCCCCTGCAGTGCGACGTGCAACGCATCGAGGACGACGAAGTCGGCCTGCCGGCCCGCCGCCAGCCCGCCGACGGCGCGGCCCGCGGCCTGCGCGCCGCCCTGCACCGCCGCGAGCGTCAGCGCGGTCGCGACCTCGCGGTGGGCGGCGTCGGCGCCCACGTTGCGCCGGCGCGTGGCGAGACGCTGGCCGTACTCCAGCATCATCAGTTCCTCGGCCGCATTCACGCAGGCATGGCTGTCGGAGCCCAATCCCCAGCGGCCGTCCGCGGCGCGCCATGCATCGAAGTCGAAGATGCCGTCGCCGAGATTGGCCTCGGTGGTCGGGCACAGGCCCGCCACCGCGCCGCTGGCCGCCGCGCGCCGGTACTCGTCGGCATCCATGTGCGTGGCATGGACCAGGCACCAGCGTGCATCGACCGGCGCGTGGTCGAGCAGCCATGCGACGGGCCGCTGGCCGCTCCATGCGAGGCAGGCATCGACCTCGGCCGTCTGCTCGGCGATGTGGATGTGGACCGGCGCGGACGGATCGATCGCGTCGAGCCCCGCCAATGCTTCGCGCAGCGCATCCGGCGGCACCGCGCGCAGCGAATGCGGCGCGAGGCCCAGGCGCGCGCCCTGCGCCTCGCAGGCGGGGCGCAGGCGCTCCAGCAGGCGCAGCATCGATTCGGTCGACCGGATGAAGCGGCGCTGGCCTTCGCCCGGCGCGGCGCCGCCGAAGCCGCTGGTCTGGTAGAGCACCGGCAGCAGCGTCAGCCCGATGCCCGCGCGCCCGGCCGCGCGCAGCAGCGCCAGCGACAGCTCGGCGTCGTCGGCGTACGGCCGGCCGTCGGCGTCGTGGTGCAGGTAGTGGAACTCGCAGACCGAGGTGTAGCCGGCTTCGAGCATCTCGACATAGAGCCAGGTTGCGATCGCTTCGAGCTGCCCGGGCGAGATCTTCGAGGCGAAGCGGTACATCAGCGTGCGCCAGCTCCAGAAGCTGTCCTGCGCCGCGCCGCGGAATTCGGTGAGCCCGCCGAAGGCGCGCTGGAAGGCGTGCGAATGCAGGTTCGGCATGCCGGGCAGCACCGGCCCCGCGGCATGCGGCGTGCCGCTTGCAGGTTGGCTGCCAGGCGTCACGGCCGTGAGCCGGCCGGCCGCATCCCATTCGATCAGGACGTCGCGCGCCCAGCCGGCGGGCAGCAGGGCATCCGAGGCGAACAGGCTGCCGGCCGATGGCGACGGAAGAACGTGATCAGACAACATAGTTCTCCTGCTGGTCGTCCACGCGCTGCGATGCCCGACTGCCCGCCATCGCGAGGCAGACCGCCGACAGCACGGCGAGAAGGGCGCTGCCCGCGATGGGTGCGGCGTAACTGCGGAAGAGGTCGAACATCAGCCCGGCCGCGCTCGCGCCGATCAGCGCCGCGATGCCCACGCTGACGTAGAGCGCGCCCAGGATCGCGCCGAGGCGCGCGGTGCCGAACCAGCCGGCCGCCACGGCGGGGTAGAGCGCGATGCATCCGCCATTGGCCGCACCGAAGAGCAGCGCGAAGACCGCCAGCATCCGGAAGCCGTCGGCCTGGAGCCAGAGGCAGTCGAGGAGTGCCAGCGCGACGGTCAAGGCCATCAGCAGCCGCTGCGGTCCCAAGCGGTCGCCCAATCCGCCGAGCACGAGACGGCCGCCGACGTTGCCTATGCCGATCAGCCCGATGAGCAGCGAGCCCTGCGTCGCCGAGGCGCCCAGCGCCCGCGCGTACGGATGGATATGTACCAGCGCGGCGAACAGGCCCACGGACGCGAACAGGATCGATGCGAAGTACCACCAGAAGTGCGGGCTCGCCAGGGCCTGCTGCCATGTGAGGCCGGCAGCCGATGCGTCGGGCGCCAGCGCAACGCCTTCCGGCCGGTCGCCGTCGGGCCGCAGCCCGACGTCCTCCGGCGCGCGCACCAGCCGGGCCGCCGCCGCGATGCCGAGCGCCGCGATGCCGACCGCGAACCACTGCATCGTGGTGCGCCACGAGAGCCACGGAATCAGCAGGGTGGCCATCATCGGTCCGACGAAGGTGCCGACGCCCGTGCCCGCCAGGGCCAGCCCCGAGGCGCGGCTGCGGTGTCGGACGAACCAGCGCTGCACCACCGCGACGGCCGGCACGTAGACCAGCCCCACGCCGGTGCCGACCAGCACGCAGAAGACCAGCATCAGCATCGTCAGGTTCGGGGCCAGGCTGCCGAGCGTGAACCCGAGCGCCAGCAGCACGATGCCGCAGCCCGCCACGGCCCGCACGGAGAAGCGGTCCGCCAGTGCGCCGGACACGAGGCCGAACGCGTAGTACAGGAAGGCAGTCGCCGAAAACACCGCGGACGCGCCGAAGCGCCCGGTGCCGAAGGCCGCCTGCACGTGCTCGAAGAAGGCACCGAACGAATACATGGCTCCGAAGACGAGCGCGAACAGCACGTGTGCCGCGGCCACCATGGTCCAGCCCCGGAAGACGCGGGCGTGCTCGGTCATAGCGTCAGCGCGGCAGCGGCCCGGACGCGATGCGCCCCTGCCGGACGATGGTGCGCCGCGGCTGCTGGCCGAACCAGTAGGCCAGCTCGGCCGCGTCGCGCACGGGCCAGAGCACGAAGTCGGCGGGCCGGCCGACGCCGAGCGCGCCATGCGTGTCCTGCAGGCCCAGCGCGCGCGCCGCGTGGCGCGTGATGCCGGCCAGCGCTTCCGGCACGGTCAGCCGGAACAGCGTGCAGGCCATGTTGGCCATCAGCAGCAGGCTCAGCGCGGGCGAGGTGCCGGGGTTGTGGTCGGTAGAGACCGCCATCGGCACGCCGGCGGCGCGCAGCGCCTCGATGGGCGGCAGGTGCGTGTCGCGCAGCGTGTAGTAGGCGCCGGGCAGCAGCACGGCGACCGTGCCGGCCTCGCGCATCGCGGCGATGCCCTCGGTCGAGAGATGCTCGATGTGGTCGCACGACAGCGCGCCGTAGCGTGCCGCGAGCGCGGCGCCGCCCATGTCGGAGAGCTGTTCCGCGTGCAGCTTGACCGGCAGGCCCAGCGCCCGCGCGGTCTTGAACACGCGCTCCGTCTCCTCCAGCGAGAAGGCGATGCGCTCGCAGAACACGTCCACCGCATCGACGAGGCCTTCGGCAGCGAGCGCCGGCATCATCTCGCGGCACACGCGGTCGATGTAGTCGCCGCTGCGGCCCGCGTATTCGGACGGCAGCGCGTGCGCGCCGAGGAAGGTGGTGCGCACCGTGACGCCGTAGTCCCTGCCGAGCCGGCGCGCGACGCGCAACTGCTTGCGCTCGTGTTCGAGCGCGAGGCCGTAGCCGGACTTGATCTCGATGGCGCAGACGCCGTCGGCCAGAAGCTGTTCGAGGCGCGCGGCAGACTGCGCGTAGAGCGTGTCCTCGTCGGCGTCGCGCGTGGCGCGCACCGACGAGACGATGCCGCCGCCGGCCTGCGCGACCTCCTCGTAGGTGGCGCCCGCGAGGCGCATCGCGAACTCGTTGGCGCGCTGGCCGCCGTAGACCAGGTGCGTGTGGCAGTCGACCAGGCCCGGCGTGGCGAGCGCGCCGCCGCCGTCGAAGCGCGGCAGGCCGGCGAAGGCGGCGGGCAGGCGGGCGCTTTCGCCGATCCAGCGGATCGCGCCTTCGGCGACGACGAGGGCGGCCTCGCCTTCGATGTCATCGCCATCCGCAAGCGCGCCCGGGGCCAGCCGCAGGCGGTCCCAGACGCCGTCGGCCGAAGGAAGCGGGGCCATGCGCATGGTGTGTGCCCGGATCGCCTACTTGACCATCGGCAGGTTCAGGCCCTGCTTCTTCGCCGTCGCGACCGCGATGTCGTAGCCGGCATCGGCATGGCGCATCACGCCGGTCGCCGGGTCGTTGAACAGCACGCGCTCGATGCGCCTGGCCGCCGCGTCGGTGCCGTCGCAGACGATCACCACGCCGGCGTGCTGCGAATAGCCCATGCCGACGCCGCCGCCGTGGTGCAGGCTGACCCAGGTGGCGCCGCCCGCGGTGTTGAGCAGTGCGTTGAGCAGCGGCCAGTCGCTCACTGCATCGGTGCCGTCCTTCATCGCCTCGGTCTCGCGGTTGGGGCTCGCCACCGAGCCGGTGTCGAGGTGGTCGCGGCCGATGACGATCGGGCCCTTGAGTTCGCCGCTCTTCACCATCTCGTTGAACGCCAGGCCCGCCTTGTGGCGCTCGCCCAGGCCCAGCCAGCAGATGCGCGCCGGCAGGCCCTGGAAGGCGATGCGCTCGCGCGCCATGTCCAGCCAGCGGTGCGTGTGCCTGTTCTCGGGGAACAGCTCCTTGATCTTGGCGTCGGTCTTGTAGATGTCTTCCGGATCGCCCGAGAGCGCGACCCAGCGGAACGGCCCCTTGCCTTCGCAGAACAGCGGCCGGATGTAGGCCGGCACGAAGCCCGGGAAGTCGAAGGCGTTCTTCACGCCCTCGTCGAACGCGACCTGGCGGATGTTGTTGCCGTAGTCCACCGTCGGGATGCCCATGGCCTGGAAGTCGAGCATGGCCTGCACGTGCACCGCGCACGACCTGGCGGCGGCCTGCGTCAGGCGCGCGTGTTCGCCCGCGTCCTGCTGGGCGGCCTTCCATTGCGCCACGGTCCAGCCCATCGGCAGGTAGCCGTTGATGAGGTCGTGCGCCGAGGTCTGGTCCGTCACGAGGTCGGGCCTGATGCCGCCGGCCTTGGCGCGCCTGACCAGCTCGGGCAGGACCTCGGCCGCGTTGCCGAGCAGCGCGATGGAGACGGCCTCCTTCTTCGCGGTGTGGTGCTGGATGAGCTCGATCGCGTCGTCGATGTCCCTGGCCTGCTTGTCGACGTAGCGCGTGCGCAGGCGGAAGTCGATGCTCGACTGCTGGCACTCGATGTTGAGCGACACCGCGCCGGCGAGCGTCGCGGCCAGCGGCTGCGCGCCGCCCATGCCGCCGAGGCCGGCGGTGAGGATCCACCTGCCCGAGAGATCGCCGCCGTAGTGCTGGCGGCCGGCCTCGACGAAGGTCTCGAAGGTGCCCTGCACGATGCCCTGGCTGCCGATGTAGATCCAGCTTCCTGCCGTCATCTGGCCGTACATGAAGAGGCCCTTGCGGTCGAGCTCGTTGAAGTGCTCCCAGTTGGCCCACTTCGGCACCAGGTTGGAGTTGGCGATCAGCACGCGCGGCGCATCGGCGTGCGTCCTGAACACGCCCACCGGCTTGCCCGACTGGATCAGCAGCGTCTCGTCGTCGTTCAGTTCCCTGAGCGTGGCGAGGATCTGGTCGAAGCAGGCCCAGTCGCGTGCGGCGCGGCCGATGCCGCCGTAGACCACCAGGCTCTGCGGGTTCTCCGCCACCTCGGGGTCGAGGTTGTTCTGCAGCATGCGCAGCGGCGCCTCGGTGAGCCAGCTCTTGCAGCTGAGCGTGCTGCCGCGCGGCGCGCGGATCACGCGGTCCGGGTCGTAGCGGGGATCGGCCTTGGCGGCGGCGAGCAGCTTGTCGGAAGCGTTCATGGCGGTGTCCTTTCGTGTGACGGAGCGGGTGCGTGGGATCAGGCGCGGCTGGGGAGCATCGAGCGCACGGCTTCGGGCCATTCGCTGCGGCGCGCCCAGGTGCGCATGGCCTCGATGGAGGGCGCGAGGAAGCGGTCCTGGTCGATGAAGGCGACGCGCTCGCGGATGGCGGCGAACTCGGTCTCGAGCAGCGCAGACGACTTCGGGCCGCGCTTGAGTTCGATGCCCTGCGCGGCGGCCATCGCCTCGATGCCGACCACCACGGCGGTGTTCTGCACCATGTCTGCGAGGCGGCGGCCCGCGAAGGTCGCCATCGAGACGTGGTCTTCCTGGTTGGCCGAAGTGGGCAGGCTGTCGACGCTGGCCGGATGCGCGAGCGACTTGTTCTCCGACGCGAGCGCCGCGGCCGTGACCTGCGCGATCATGAAGCCGGAGTTGACGCCGCCGTCGCGCACGAGGAAGGGCGGCAGGCCCGACAGGCCGCTGTCGAGCAGCAGCGCCATGCGGCGCTCGGAGATGGCGCCGATCTCGCTCACCGCCAGCGCGATGATGTCGGCCGCGAAGGCCACCGGCTCGGCGTGGAAGTTGCCGCCCGAGATCACGTCGCCGTTGTCGAACACCAGCGGGTTGTCCGACGCGGCATTGGCCTCGGTGCGCAGCACGCGCGCCGCATGCGCGAGGTTGTCGAGGCAGGCGCCCATCACCTGCGGCACGCAGCGGATGGAGTACGGGTCCTGCACGCGGCCGCAGTCGGCGTGCGAGTCCACGATCCGGCTGCCTTCGAGCAGCGCGCGCATGGCGGCGGCGACGGCGATCTGGCCGGGCTGGCCGCGCGCGGCATGGATGCGGGCGTCGAAGGGCTTGATCGAGCCCTGGATCGCCTCCAGCGAGAGGGCGCCGGCCATCAGAGCGGCGGCGAACACGTCCTCGGCGCCGAAGAGGCCCGCGAGCGCGAGCGCGGTCGACACCTGCGTGCCGTTGAGCAGCGCGAGCCCTTCCTTGGGGCCGAGCACGAAGGGCGCGAAGCCGATGCGCCCGAGCGCTTCGGCGCCGCCGATCACTTCGCCCTGCGGCGTGGTGACTTCGCCTTCGCCGATCAGCACGCAGGCCAGGTGCGCCAGCGGCGCGAGGTCGCCCGAGGCGCCGACCGAGCCCTTCGACGGGATGCGCGGCAGCAAGCCCGCATTGCCGAGCGCCAGCAGCGCGTCGACGATCTCGGGCCGCACGCCCGAGTGGCCGCGCGCCAGGCTCACGGCCTTGGTCGCGAGCACCAGGCGCACCACGCCGGCGTCGAGCGGCTCGCCGGTGCCGGCGCTGTGCGACAGCACGAGGTTGCGCTGCAGCTCGGCGAGGCGCTCGGCCGGGATGATGGTCTGCGCCAGCTTGCCGAAGCCGGTGTTGATGCCGTAGACCACCGCGCCGGCCTCGACGATCCGGCGCACCGTGGCCTGCGCAGCGGCGAGCCCGGCGCGCGCCGCGGGATCGAGCGCGAGCTGGACACCGCCGGCATGCACGCGGCGCAGCGTCGCGAGGTCGACGTCGCCCGGCGTCAGCACGATGGGCGCGTGGGTGGAAGAAGCGTTGGCCATGAAGATCCTGTCTATACAAGTAGGGGCGTCAAGAGACGGCTGGCGGGCGTCGCGGGCGTCAGCCGATGCTGGGCTTGCCGTCGGCGCGGAACCGGCTGCCGAGCCGGTAGCGCGAGGCGGGGTGCAGGCAGCGCACCATCGTCACCGGCACGGTGCGCGTCCAGGTGCGGCGCGTGAGCAGCAGGCAGGGGTCGGCCGGCGGCATGTCGAGGCGTTCGGCCTGCTCGGCCGTCGGCAGCACGGCGTCGACCACATGCTCGATCTGGTCGAAGGGCACGTTGCGCACGAGGTATTCGCTGGGCGGGATGGTCGAGAAGTCCTGCTCCAGGAAGTCGGGCACCACGCGCGGGTTGACGTAGCGGTCTTCCAGTTGCACCGGCACGTCGTTCTCGAGGTGCAGGCACACGGTGTGGAAGGCCGATTCGCCCGGCCGCAGGTCGAGCCATGCCGCGACGTCGGGCGAGGCCGCGATGCGTTCGGCCACGAGGAACTCGCAGCGGTAGTCGTGGCCGCGCGCGCGGATCTCGCTCGCGATGTTGGCGATCTGCAGCAGCGTGGACTGCGGCTTGTCCTCGGCCACGAAGCTGCCGACGCCGGCCACGCGCACGATGCGGCCCTGCTCCACCAGATCGCGCAGCGCGCGGTTGACCGTCATGCGCGCCACGCCGAACTGCGCGACCAGCTCGCTTTCCGACGGCAGGCGATGGCCGGCGGCCCACGAGCCGTCCCGGATCTTGTGGGTGATGAAGGCCTTGATCTGCTCGTAGAGCGCCATCGCGGGCATGGCCGAGTTCGCGGCGGGGCCCGTCGTGCGGGCCTCCGTCGTGCGGGTCTCGGCGGTCTTGCGAAGGGGGGTGGCGCTCATGGTTCTTTGGGATGCGAAGAGGGGCTCAGTGCTCGGCGGCGGCCATGGATTCGGCGCGGATCTCCTCGGTGAGGCGGGCCTTGATGTCCATGAACTCGGGCGAGGTCTTGATCGTGTAGTGGCGCGGATGCGGGAAGTCCACGGGGATCTCGGACTTGATGCGGCCCGGACGCGCGCTGAACACCGCGACGCGGTTGGCCATGAAGATGGCCTCGTCGATGTCGTGCGTGACGAACAGGACCGTCTTGCGCGCCGACTCCCAGATGCCGAGCAGCAGTTCCTGCATCAGCACGCGGGTCTGGTTGTCCAGGGCGCCGAAGGGTTCGTCGAGCAGCAGCATCTTGGGGTCGTTGGCGAGGGCGCGCGCGATCGCGGTGCGCTGCTGCATGCCGCCCGAGAGCTGCTTGGGGAAGTGGCTCTCGAAGCCGCGCAGGCCCACCTTGGCGATGAAGAAGTCGCTGCGCTCCTTCTGCTCGGCCTCGCCCATGCCGCGCTCGCGCAGGCCGAAGCGGATGTTCTGCGCGACGGTGAGCCACGGGAAGAGCGTGTAGCTCTGGAACACCACGCCGCGGTCCGCGCCCGGCCCCTCGATGGGCTGGCCGTCGAGCAGCACGCGGCCCTCGGTCGGGTAGTCCAGGCCCGCGACGATGCGCAGCAGCGTGGATTTTCCGCAGCCCGAGGGGCCGAGGATGGTGACGAAGTCGTTCTCGCGCACCTCGAAGTCGATCGGCAGCAGCGCCTGCGTCTTCTGCCCGCGCGTGCCGGTGAAGGTGCGCGAGACGCCGCGGATGGAAAGCTGGTTCATCAGATCGTGCTCCATGCGAACAGGCGGCGGTTGACGGCCTTGAAGGCGAAGTCGGAGACGAGCCCGATCACGCCGATGACGATGATCCCGAAGATGATCTGCCCGGTGTTCAGCAGCGCCTGGCTGTCGGTGATCATGTGGCCGATGCCCGAGGACGAACCGATCAGCTCCGCGACGATCACGTAGGTCCAGGCCCAGCCGAGCACCAGCCGCAGCGTCTCGGCGATGCCCGGCGCGGCGCCCGGGATCAGCACGCGCAGGACGATGCCGCGGCTCCCGGCGCCCAGCGTGCAGGCCGCCTCGACCAGGTCGCGGCGCGCACTGCCGACGGTCACGGCGACCATCAGCGTGATCTGGAACACCGAGCCGATGAAGATCACGAGCAGCTTCTGCGTCTCGCCGATGCCGGCCCAGAGGATGAGCAGCGGGATGAAGGCCGAGGCCGGCAGGTAGCGGCAGAAGGAGACGAAGGGCTCGAAGAAGGCCTCGACGCTCTTCCAGGTGCCCATCGCGATGCCCAGCGGCACGGCGACGACCGCGGCGAGCAGGAAGCCGCCGAAGACGCGCCACACCGTCATCCCGATGTCGTGCAGGAAGTTGAACTCGGTGAAGAGGCTGATGCCTTCCTTGACCATCGTGACCGGGCTGGCGAGGAAGGTCGGCGACACGAAGCCGCCGAGCGTGAAGAAGCCCCACACGACCACGAAGACCACGAAGAAGCCCAGGCCGAGCATCCAGCGCGCCTGCGCACTGACGGGCTCCAGCGGAACGAAGGCGCGGCGCCGGCGGGGCGCCGCGGCAACAGCGGCGGGCCCGGCGGCGATCACCGGCTCGGATGAGTTCATGGCTGGCGTCGCGCTCATGATGGTGCCGCTCGTCACTTGATGAAGCTGGTGTCGAAGGTGGCGTTGAGGTCGGCAGGCGCCTTGCGGATCACGCCGGCCTCGAGCAGGATCGCCTGCGCGTCCTTCATGAAGGGCACGAGGTCGTTCGCGAAGAACTGCTGGTTGGCGGCCTTGTCGGACCAGCGCAGGTAGGCCGCCGACTTGGCGAACTGCTCGCCCGACTGCTTCACGGCCGCACCCATGATCTCGTGGGACCTGGCGGGGTCGGCCTTGATCATGTCCACCGCCTCGAAGTACGAGTCGGCCAGCGCCTTCGCTGCCTTCGGGTTGGCCTTGAGCCACTTCGGTGCGCAGCCGACGGTGTCCATCACCATCGGGTAGTCCAGCGTGGTCGCGAGGATCTTGCCGGCGGCCGGGTTGGCGCGCACGGTCGACAGATACGGCTCGTAGGTCATGGCGGCGTCGTTCTGGCCCGAGACGAAGGCCTGCGCGGCGGGCTGCGGCTCGAGCGAGACCAGCTTCACGTCCTTCATGCTCATGCCGTTCTTGCTGAGCATCCACGCCAGGCCGAAGTACGGCGCGGTGCCGGGTGCGCTCACGCCGATCGCCTTGCCCTTGAGGTCGGCGAAGCTCTTCACGTCGTTGCGCACGGCGAGGCCGTCGGCGCCGTAGGACTTGTCCATCTGGAAGATCTGCACGATCGGCACGCCGTTGGCATTCCAGGCCACGTGCGTCTCGACGGTGGTCGCCGCGCACTGGATGGCTTCCGACGCCAGCGCGAGGTGGCGGTCCTTCTGCGGAATCATGCGCAGTTCGACGTCCAGGCCGTTCTTCTTGAAGATGCCCGCCTTGTCCGCGAGCGTGAGCGGCGCAAAGCCGGTCCAGCCCGACATGCCGAGGGCGATCTTGGTTTCCTGCGCATTGGCATTCGCTGCCATGCCTGCGGCACAGGCGGCTGCAGCGATCAGCGAAGCGATTTTTCCCACCGACTTGACCATCAAGGTTCTCCTGTTGCGTTTCAAAGGGGTTCGGCCGGCTGGACGCCGAAGGACCGGATTCCAGCAACGCGCCGAGTTTTAGTCGCCGCCGTGAACCTGTATATACAGGTTAACCCGAGAAGACAGACTGAATCAAGAGACCGGCGTGCCCCGCCCTGGTGCGAGAAAGCGGTTCCGTGCACCGAAAGCTGTCTAGACAAGGGTGCCTGGCGACGATCGGCGATGAAAGCGAGATCCGTGCCTCCGCTTCGTTCACGCTGCCGGGGAGACCGCGCCGCGACCGCTTCGGAGACAATGGCGGCCCGCGTGCTGGGGAGGTGCGCGGGCCGTTCACGCCGCCACAAAAAGCACCGAAGCCTTGTCAGCCCAGCCGTCCGAAACCCTTGCCGCCACGCCGGAGCAGATCCTCCAGGACGTCTTCGGCTATGCGCAGTTCCGCGGCGCGCAGCGGGACATCGTGCATCACGTCACCGCCGGCGGCGACGCGCTGGTGCTGATGCCCACCGGCGGCGGCAAGTCGCTGTGCTACCAGATTCCCGCGATCGCGAGGCATCGGGCGGGCAGGGGCGTGACGGTGGTGGTCTCGCCGCTGATCGCGCTGATGCACGACCAGGTCGGCGCGCTGCACGAGGCGGGCGTCGATGCCGCCTTCCTCAACTCCACGCTCGACTGGCGCGAGACGCAGGAGATCGAGGACCGCCTGGCGCGCGCCGATATCACGCTGCTGTACGCCGCGCCCGAGCGGGTGACCACGCCGCGCTTTCTCGAACTGCTCGACGGCCTGGCCGCGCGCGGGCAGCTCGCGCTGTTCGCCATCGACGAGGCGCACTGCGTGAGCCAGTGGGGCCACGACTTCCGCCCCGAGTACCGCCAGCTCGCGCTGCTGCACGAGCGCTACCCGCAGGTGCCGCGCATCGCGCTGACGGCCACCGCCGATGCGCTGACGCGCGCCGACATCGTCGAGCGGCTGCAACTGCAGGAGGCCGGCCAGTTCGTCAGCAGCTTCGACCGGCCCAACATCCGCTACGGCATCGTCGAGAAGAAGGACGCGACCACGCAGCTGCTGCGCTTCATCGAGCGCGAGCACGCCGGCGAGGCCGGCGTCGTCTACTGCCAGTCGCGCAAGCGCGTGGAGGAAGTGGCGCAGGCGCTGGTGGAGGCCGGCATCGACGCGCTGCCCTACCACGCCGGCCTGGACGCCGCCGTGCGCCAGCGCCACCAGGACCGCTTCCTGCGCGAGGAGG